>NZ_JARTVO010000023.1:0-79234 GCF_029625675.1 Mesorhizobium sp. WSM4884 | reverse complement strand
TGGCCTCACCGCAACCGAATGCAACAACTACTTCGAAAACGCAGGATACTGTTCAACCTAAAATCATCCCGCTCTAGTGTCGCACATGGTCGATGAGCGCCCTCAGCTTCGGCGTCACGGTGTGGCGACTGGGGAAGTACAGGAAGAAGCCGGCGAAGGGCGGCAACCAGTCGGAGAGGATCGATACGAGCTCGCCGCGCTCGAGATGAGGCCGGAAGGTTTCTTCCATGCCGAAGGTAATGCCCCCGCCGGCGAGCGCGGTGCGGATCATCAGGAGCATGTCGTTGGTGGTGATCTGCGGTTCGACCGAGACGTCGAAGGCGCGGCCGTCCTTCTCGAATTCCCAGCGATAGGGTGCGCTGTGCGTCTGCGGCCGCCAGCCGATACAGCGGTGGCGGACGAGGTCGCGCGGATGCTCGGGCGTGCCGTGGCGCGCGAGATAGTCCGGCGTCGCCACCGCGACCTGGCGCTGGTCGCCCGTCAGCGGCACCGCGATCATGTCGCGCTCGATGACCTCGCCGAGGCGCACGCCGGCGTCGAAGCCGGCCGCGATGATGTCGAATTCCAGATCGGTCACCGTCACGTCGAGGGTGACGCCGGGATGCGCCTCGCTGAAGGAGGCGATCAGCGGTCCGGACAGGAACCTCTCGGCGATCGAGGTGGCAGCGATCCGCAGGAGGCCGCGGGGCTCCTCCGCAGAGCCGGACGCCACTTCGAGGGCGTTCGCGATCTCGGCCAGTGGCGCCGAGACCTGGGCCAGGAAGCGCTCGCCGGCCTCGGTCAGGCGCACGCTGCGGGTGGTGCGCAGGAACAGCGCCTGGCCGAGCGCGGTCTCCAGGCGCCGCACGCCTTGGCTTATCGCCGAGCGCGTCACTCCAAGCCGGTCGGCCGCAGCGCGGAAATTGCCCGTCTCCGCCACTGCGGCGAACAACGTGAGGAGGTTGAGATCGATCTGCATTGGTTAGTGCTCCTAACCATAAGGTCCAGTTCGCGGCAAGTTAAATCGACAGCGAGCGATTGCTATCTCCCGGGCATCGATTGCGGGGCGCACGGGGTGCGCTCCGCCTGCACCACGGAGACAGCAATGACCAATCTGCCCAATACCTATGACCTGACCGGCAAGGTGGCGCTCGTGACCGGCGCGCGTCGCGGCATCGGACGCGCCACGCTCGACCTGCTGCGCGCCCGCGGCGCCCGGATCGTCGCCTCCGATCTCTCCGACGAGGTCCAAGCGCTCGAAGCCAACGACGTCGCCACGCTGGTGGGCGACGTCTCGGACGAGAGCCTTGCCCGGCGTTCGGTCGAGCTCGCCCGCGAGCGCTTCGGCCGGCTCGACATCGTCGTCAGCAATGCCGGACGAACCCTCAACAAGCCGCTGACCGAAACCTCGGTCGAGGAATACGACCGCATCTTCCAGATCAACGCCCGCGGCGCCTTCGTCACGATCCGGGCGGCCGTGCCGCTGATGGAGGAGGGCGGCGCCGTCGTCATCAACGCCTCGCTCTCGGCGACGACGGCGTTCCCGACGCAAGCGGCCTATGCCTCTTCCAAGGCGGCCTCGGCGCAGCTCGCCCGCATCGTCGCGGTCGAATACGGCCGCCGCGGCATCCGCTGCAACGTGGTCCTGCCCGGCGTCATCGACACCGACATCATGGAAGGCGTGGTCGAGAACGGACGGGAGATGCTGCGCAGCTTCGGCGACGCACACCCGATCGGGCGCATCGGCCGCCCGGAGGAGGTGGCCGAGGCGATCGCCTTCCTCGCTTCCCCCGCCTCGAGCTTCATCACCGGGGCGCAGCTCTTCGTCGACGGCGGCTACACGGCGCAGTGAGCGCCCGGCCGTCGCAACCAATACAATACGGAGATTGCCATGACCATCGACCGGGTCGTTCTCATCACCGGCGCTTCCAGCGGCATCGGGGAAGCCACCGCGCGTGTCCTCGCCGCCGCCGGCGCCACCCTCATGCCGGGCGCGCGGCGGACCGATCGGCTCGCCGCGCTCGTCGAGGAGATCGAGGCGAAGGGCGGCCAAGCCGCCGCCCGCGCCCTCGACGTCACCGAGCGCGCCAGCATGGAAGCCCTCGTCGCCGAGGCGCGGCACCGGTTCGGCCGGATCGACGTTCTCGTCAACAACGCCGGGGTGATGCCGCTGTCGCCTCTCGCCGCGCTGAAGGTCGAGGAATGGGATCGGATGATCGACGTCAACATCCGCGGCGTCCTTCACGGCATCGCGGCCGTCCTGCCGGTGATGCAGGCGCAGGGGAGCGGCCACGTCGTCAATATCGGCTCTGTCGGCAGCTTCGAGGTCGTGCCGACCTCGGCCGTCTACAGCGCCACCAAGTTCGCGGTACGGGCCATCACCGACGGTTTGCGCAAGGAAAACGAGACGATCCGCGCCACCTGCATCTATCCCGGCGTGACGCGCTCCGAGCTCGCAGACACTATCACCGACGAGTTAGCCGCCCGGGCGATGGTGGAGTACCGCCGCAACGCCATCGAACCGGAGGCGATCGGGCGGGCGGTGCTCTATGCGATCGAGCAGCCGCGGGAGGTCGGCGTCAACGAGATCACCGTCCGTCCTGTCGCACAGAGATAGAGGCAGTCGGTCTCATGCCTTCCACATTGTCGAGCGAAGAATAGCCTGCATGTGCTCCGGCAGGTCGAGTTCGCCGCGCGCCTCGACCTCCAACAGATATCGGGCCTTGGCCAAGCGATCGCCTTCCCTGACCGCCGGGTAGGCGCAGACGGCCAGCAGAGCCTTTTCCTCTGCTCGGCTGGCTTTGTCACAGTTGCGGCTGCTTCCACCCGGTTCATGGACGGCCTTGCCAAACACCGCATATGCCGTCGTGTGCGCCTCGATCAGCGCACGCAGTTCGCGGGATGTTTCTTGGCGCGGTGGCTCCGTGGCGAGCGCGGCTGCCGCAACCGTGGAAGTGACAACAGCGCTGCTGGAATGAAGGAGCAGAGCGCGGCGGCTGATCCTGGACGTGGTGAACTCTCCTCTTCACTTCATGGCAGGCAAGACTGGGTGTGCCAGAAACCACCCGCACCGTAGCACGAAGGTTCGCACATTCATGTCAGGATGCTTATCAACACATACCGGCGAGTGCGGCGTAGAAGGGCCGGCCCTTCTTCGATGCCACGAACTCCGCCCCGCTTGCGCATGGGACACGATGGTTGCGTCCTAGAGCAATTCCAGGAAAAGTGTGAGCGGTTTTCCGCCCGGAATTGCGTAAAAACAAAGAGTTAGAGCGGTTCGGCGTTTCCGTAAAACGGTGAAACGCTCTAAGCCTCCGCGTCGCGGCCGAAACCGGGGATGCGCGCGGCGACCGCCGGCAGCGGCGCGAACGGCCTGTGCGGCTCGGCCTGGTACCAGAAGGCGACCGACGAGATGTCGTCCGAGCGCCGGTTGGCGTGGCCGTGCTCGATGCTGACGCGGATGCGTCGGCGGAAGATCACCGGGTCCTCGATGTGCCAGCGATAGAGCGTGACCGGCTCGCTCCAGTTGGCCCCTCCCGCCGCGATGACGCCGTGATAGGGCGCCGAATAATCCTGGGTGGGGCACCAGGCGGTGTTGAAATAATCCTCCGTGCCGGTGCCGTGCAGTGTCGGCGGCCAGGCGTCGTTGGCGCCCGGCGCGCTCTCGCCGCGCGGCTCGATGAACGCCACCTCCTGGCCGAGAGGCTTGCGGACCGGCACCGAGAGGCCGGGCTCGCCGTCGATGAAGATCATGTCGTCGCCCTCGCCATACCAGTCCCACTGCGCGGAGCGCCGGCGCGAGCTCACGCTGAACAGCACGCCGATATAGTGGCCGCGGCCCTCGGCCTCTAGGATCGTATAATTGTCCTTGCCGTCCGTGTTCTCGCCGCCGAAGAGGAACTGCTCGTTGGTGAGGCCGGTCTCCGCCATGCCCTCGGGCCGCGCCTGGCGGTACTGCGCGTGGAAGCGGCCGAGATCGTCCTCCAGCCCGTCATGCAGCTCGAGGTCGACATAGTAATAGAGCACCAGCTCGTGCTCGGCCTCGTTCTCGACCGTCATCTTCATGCCGCTCGCGAAGGGCATCGGGAAATAGCAGTTGAAGCCCTTGCCGTCCTCGGGGCTTGCCTGCACGGGAAGGCTGGCGAAGTTCTTCGTGCGGGCGTGGCCGATGCCGAAGAAGTCGCCGATGGGCGTCTCGACGCTGGGCTCCTCCTCGCCGTCCCAGTAGGCACGCAGCACGATCTTGCGCAGAAAGCTTTCGCTGTTGCAGGCCAGCGTCGCCCAGATATGGGTGACGATGCCGGCGCCTTCATGTTCGGCGATTGTCACGGTTTCGCCCGGCTCGATGTGCAGGCGGTCGTCGTTGCCGCCGGTGCGGTCGTAGCTGGAGAAGCGTCGCGTGCTGGCATCGCGCAGCTTGGCGAGGCCGCGCAGCGGTGAAAGTCCGGCTTGGGTCATTGGATCGCTCCTATGTATCTCCTCCCACTTACTTGGGGCCGCCGACGGGTTCGGCACGTGTCGCGGCGTCACATTAGATTCATGCGGCCCCTTTACCTCTTGTGCTCTCCACAAGATTTGAGGGACAAATGACCGCCATCACTCGCAGGACGCTCATGGGGGCAGTTGCGTTCGCAGCGCTTGCCCTTTCGCAGCCGACATTCGCAGAAGAGGGGCACCCCTATTTCGGGCCTGAGACGGTAAATCTGCTCGACCTGCTTGTGCCGCCACCCACCAGGGATTCGGCCGAGACCAAGGCCGAGCTGGTCGAGGTCAAGCAACTCATGGCTTCCACGAGCGAGAGCCGGAAGCAGCAGGCAATCGCCGACAATGAAGAGGGATTGCAGCCGTTCCTGGCCGGCACGAGCATCAAGGTCGACGCAGCTGCGGTTCCGCTGACGACAGCGCTCGTGCAGCGCATTCTCGATACCGAAGAAGTCGTCACGGAAAGTGCCAAGAAAGGCTTTGCCCGCCCGCGCCCGCCCTTGGTCGATGAGGAGATCAAGCCTCTGATCAAGTTGTCGAAGTCAGGGGCGTATCCGTCCGGCCATTCGACGAACAGCACCGCGATCGCCATCGTTCTGTCCAAGATGCTTCCGGAAAGGAAGGAAGAGTTGATGCAGCGTGCGAACGACTACGCCCTGAGCCGACTGATCGTCGGCGTGCACTATCGCAGCGACCTCGGCGCCGGGCACGCGGCCGGTGCGCTCATGGCTCAGGCGTTGATGCAGAATCCGGATTTCCAGAAGGAGTTCGAGCCGGCGAAAACGGAGCTCCGGAAGGCACTGGGGCTGAGTATGTAGGCAGCGAAGGCGGTATCCTGCTCCGTCGTTGGACGCCGCCTGTCTTTGCAAACTTTCCCGAGCAGATGCGGATCATGGATGTCCGCCGCGCCGGTGCGCAGCGTGCGCATCGGACGTGCATCAGCGTGGGAGGAACGGCCCAGGCAGAGTTCTCTGCTTGCCCTGAAATTGCACCGCCATTGCGGTGCGGGCGACGAAGAGAACAGCAAGGATCGTCCAGCGACTGCGCACGGTTCCCCCCGGGGTTGCGGATTATCCAGGCCTGATATTCTGGTTCAGTCGGAAGAAATTGGTCGGGTCGTATTGCTTCTTGATGGCGGCGAGGCGCGCATAATTTCCGCCGTAGGCGTCACGCACGCGCGCCTCACCCTCATCACCAAGATTGTTGGCATAGACACCGCCGGTTGAGAATGGCCTGACCGCATTCCACAGCTCGCGCGCCCAGCGGATATTTGCCTCGTCATCGGCCGGATCGTCCCAGATGGCGATCGGGAAGCAGTCCAGGGCCGCATCGCGATTGGCGTAGGGCGAGTGCGACGCGGGCACGCGAGCGATCGCTCCGCCGACCTGCTGGAAAACGAGCAGCGACGAGCGATTGGGAGCCTTCGCGTAGCTGTCGAGCAGCGCGTCGATCAAACCATCGCCGATCTCGCGCAGGAATTGCGCTTTCCAGTAATAGCGTCGTCCGCGTGGAAAGAGACTGTCGCCCGCCGATTGAATCTGGAGATAGGGAATGGCTTGAAGGCGGCTTTCTATGGGGGATCCGAATTTCATCAGCGGTGCGATGACGGGCCCGCCCGCCTCGGGCAATCCAACATAGCAAGCCGAGATGCTGAAGGCACGGTCGCCCGACGGCAACGTGACGAGCGCTGCGTCGACGCTCACCTCGCCCGGGGCGTCACGGGAGAATTTGTCGTAAAACCGCATGGCCTCGCGCGCATGGTCGTAGGCGTGAAGCACCGAGCCCACGAGAAGGTCCGGGCCGACCGGGTGCAGCCGGTATTCGAACGCCGTCACGATGCCGAAATTGCCGCCGCCGCCGCGCAAGGCCCAGAACAGGTCGGGATGCTCGCCGGCGCTGGTCCGCAGCCGCCGCCCGTCGGCCGTGACGATTTCAGCGGCGATCAGATTATCGCAGCTCAGGCCGTGCTTTCGCCCGAGCTTGCCGAAGCCTCCGCCGAGCGTCAGGCCGGCAATACCGGTGTCGCCGTTGACGCCCATGGTCGTTGCAAGACCGTGGGCTTGTGTGGCCGCGTCGAACTCGCCGAGGGTCAAACCGGCTTCCGCCCTGGCGACGCGGCGCTCGGGATCGACGACGATCTTCTTCATGCGGGACAGGTCGATCACCATCCCATCGTCGCAGACGGACAGACCGGCGACGTTATGGCCGCCGCTGCGAACCGCCACGAGCGAGCCTTGTGACCTGGCATAGGTCACGGCGCGGATGACATCATCGGGATCGACGCAAAAGACAATTGCGGCAGGGCGTTTGTCGATCGCCCCGTTCCAGACCGCTCGCGCCCGGTCGTAGGCCGCATCTGTCGGCAACACCACTTCGCCCCGCACGCCTTGCCGCAGCTGCTCGATCGTCGAGGAATGGGATCGACCCGATAACGCATCGGCCTGTCGCGCAATCTCCATCGCAGTCGCCCTCGATTCCGACGGGAAGCACGGTCTCACAGGGCTCAACCATCTGCAAAAGCGAAATTCTTAGCTACTGGATGAGCGGAATTCATCTACACTGCCGGCATGAGGAATTTCCCGCCGCTGCGTGCTTTGCACGCCTTCGAGGCTGCCGCCCGGCACGGCAGCTTCAAGGCCGCGGCGGTCGAGCTCGGCGTGATGCCGACGGCGATCAGCCACCAGATCCGTTTGCTGGAAGAGATATGCGGTTGCAAGCTGTTCCAGCGCCGCCCGCGCCCGCTCGTGCTGACGGGCGCGGGAGCGCGCCTGTTCCCGATCCTGCGCAACGGCTTTGATCTTCTCGCCGGCTCCCTTGCCGCCGTGGCCGAGCCGGATTTTCAGGCGCCATTGCGGGTGACAAGCCCGAACGCGTTCGCGAGCCGGTGGCTGGTGCCCCGGTTGCCGAGATGGCGGGAGGCCAACCCGGCCGTGCCGCTGGAGATCATCGGGACGGACGCGCTGCTCGATCTGCGCGCCGGCGCCGCGGATGTGGCGATCCGCTACGCGCGTCGCCCGCCTTTGGACTTTGCCGCGCAGGAGCTGTGCCGCGATTCCTTCTTTCCCATCTGCAGTCCGCGATTGCTTGCAAGCGACGGGCGAGCGATCGAGCGTGCCGCCGATCTGTTGCGTTATCCGTTGATCCATTTCGACTGGATGAACCGGGATCCGGACGCTCCCACCTGGCGCCGATGGCTGGCGACGGCCCGCACGGTCGATCCGGCCCTGATCCCGGACAAAGCCTGGGACTTGAGCTTCCGCGAGGAGCTGCATGCGATCGATGCGGTCGTCGCCGGGCAAGGCATTGCGATCCTAAGTGACGTTGTGGTTGGCCGCGAACTGGAAAACGGTTCGCTCGTCAAGGCGCATCCGCTGTCCCTGCCCGGCTACAGCTTCTATGTCGTGTGGATGCACCACAGTCCGCGATCGGCGGCGATGGAGTCCTTCCTGGCGTGGATGAGAACCGTCTTATGAGACTGTCGAAGCCGCCACCGGCATCGCGCTTTGGCGGGCTGGTAGCCCGTGAAATCACCACCATATGACGTGACTCGCCAGAGCGAATTTCATGACTCGCCAGAGCGAATTTCGAAACAGTCTCTTACGCCGTATAAGCCAGCGCCAGGATTTTCGGGGTGACGGTGAAGCCCACCATAAACCTGCGGCCCGATGGCGTGGCTGCTTCGCCGGTTTCGAGATCAACGGCGATCTCCTCGAAACCCAGTACCCGACCGTCGAGCGGAAACGATGCCTTGTAGATCGCCTCCTTGGCCGCAAACAGAACGCGGCCTGCTAGGAGGGGATCGAGGTCGCCCAAGCGGTCTTGCGGCGTGATCACGATGGGCAGGAGGTCGGGCGGCAATGGCAAGGCGGGCTCGATGTCCACGCCGACGCTTCTCATCGCATCCGTTCGCGCGACGACCGCCACGGCCAATTCGTCGTCATGCGCGATGGAACCGACGATATCCGGTGGCCAAACCGGATCTCCCATGCGGCCTCTCGTTACGGTGAGATCCGTATACCCCAGACGCTGCAGCAATTCATGCGCCACCCGACGGCCCGCCCCACTGGCGGCACGCGCCTTGTGTTCGCGTTTGGCGATGGAAGCGCTCTCCGCCGGCAGAAGAAACTGTGCGTCGCCGTCGCGAATGCGGCGGCAGCCGGCGAGCAGCCCGGGCAGGGCAAGGCCGTTGAGCGCCTCGGCGACGGCGCTCTCCAGCCTGGAAGGTGCATTCTGCGACCCGATGTCCAACCCGCTATGGCCTCAATTCGAGCATGGCGATCATCTCGTCGTCCTCGTCTAGCCCCTGCTCGACGAAACCGAAGCTTGCATAAAGGCGGCGCGCCGCCTCGTTTCTTGGCTCATAGCAGATCGAAACGCGTCGTATGTGGCCGGGATGCGCGATCTCCTCCAGCGCCGCGGCAACCGCGGCCCGTCCAAGGCCCCTGCCCTGTTCGCGGCGGTCGATCATGAGACGGTAGATGACCGCCTCGTCATCCTCGTCTGGGGCGCTGTACATCAGGAACCCGACGACGCGCCCAGCCGTGACGACGGCGCGGGCTATGGCCTCGTCATCCTCCCGGGCCTCTTCCAGCGAGTCGGCATTGGAGGCGACAAAGCCTTGCTGCTCCGGCGTCAGCTCGAGCGCCAGGATCGCCGCTCGATTATCCTCGCCGACAGGCCGCAGGACAACCGGGCGGTCGCACGTCGGCGCTTCAGCGGAACCAGTCACTGTTCCTGCCCGATCTTGATCGCGCGCGCATCGATCGGCGTCACCACGCCGTAGAGCTTCGCTGGGTTGCCGCGCCACACGGTGTTCGGCTCTATCACTTCGCCCTTCATGACGAAGCAGTCGAGATCCGCCACGGAACCCTCGCCCATCACCACCGCGTAGTGGATGAAGGCGGACGGGGCGAGCGTGCAACCGTTGCCGATGCGGATGTAGTCGGACTTGAATGCGCCTTCCTCGAGCGAATGCGCCTGGATGACGCAGCCCTCGTTGAGCGTCGCGTCGTCGCCGATCTCCACCAGCGACCGCTCGGTGATGATGCTTCCCCCGTCATAGACGCGGCGCCCGACCTTCACGCCCAGCATGCGCAGGATGAGCGGCCTGAACGGGGTGCCGGTGAACAGGCCCATGATCGGCGAATCGGAGAGTTTCCAATGACGTTCGTGCCGCCAGAAGACGGGATCGTAGATCGTGGCCATCCTGGGCTTCAGCCGGCGGAAGCCGAGGCTGACGCGTTCGAGGAAGATGTAGAACGGGATACCGATCGCCGCCGTCAGCACCACCGCTACGAACAGTGCCGTCTGCTCCCACTCGGTATAGTAGTTGAGCGCACGGTCCCAGATGGCGAGCGTCAGGAACAGGATCAGCCATTGCGCGGCCAAGAACAGCAGCGCGGTGACCAGATTGTGCAGGTTCTTCAGCGGCAGGCGGCGGCGGCGCTCCTCGTCGGAGATCAATTCGAGAAGCTCCTTGTCGCGATTGACCATGCGCGGGATCTCGAAGGGCGGCGATCCCAGCAGCCCGACATTCTCGCGTACAGGACCGTCCACCGGGACGTGCACCTTGGTTCCGAGCAGGCAATTGTCGCCGGTGCGGGAATTCGGTGAATAGATGATGTTGTTGCCGAAGAAGTTGCGCTCGCCGACCCGCGTGTGCTCGAGGCGGAAGGAGTTGGCCGACTTCTGCATGTTGACCATGAACAGGCCGTCGGACACCATCGTCTCCGAGCCGATTTCGCTGAGCTGCGGATTCTCGTGCCGCTGGTTGGTGCCGAAATTCGAGCCGGTCTGGTCCACCTTGTTCAGCCGCCAGCCGATGGCGCGCAGATAGTAGACGATGGCCGAGCTGTCGCCGAACAGGACGTTCAGCAGGCGCACATTGCTGACCAGCTCCAGCATCGATTGCAGCCAGTAGTGGAAGCCGTAGAGCGAATAGTCTCTGCCGGGCTTCAGCATGAGATTGAACAGCCGCGGCACGATTGCCGCCAGCAGCACTCCGCCGATGACGAAGCCCGCCACCGTCACCGTGGTGCCGATCGCCACGACGCCGATGGTCTCCTGATAATCGTCGCCGAGATTTTCCCAGTAGGTGTGGAACAGGAGCGGGAACGGCGTGACGATGGCGAAGAGGATGAAGAGCTGGATCGTCTCGTAGATTATCCTGCGCAGCCTCGACAGCGGCACGTTGGGAACCGTGCAATAGTCCGCCTCGGTCGGGATTGCCGGCGATCCGTGCCAGCGCTCGCCGGCGGGGATCGCCTGACCGCGATGCAGCGAGGAAGCGTGGCCGAGCTGGGCGCCGTCGCCGATGCGGGTGTCGATGTCCAGGGTCGAGCCGACGCCGACGAAAGCGTTGTGGCCGATGTCGAGCGGACCGGTATGGATGTAGCCTGCCTGGGCGCGAAAGCCCAGGATCATCGAATCCTTGCGCAGGATCGAGTTGTCGCCGATCCTGATCAAGTCGGTGCAGACGGGAACGGAGCGGCATTCGATGACCGTGCGGTTGCCGAGCCGCGCGCCAAGCAGGCGCAGGTAGAGGCTGTAGAGCGGGCTGCCGCGGAACAGCACCACCGGAGCGCTGCGGACCAGCGTCTTGACGACCCAGAAGCGATAATAGCGCCACCCCCAGATCGGGAAGGTCTCTGCCTTCCAGCGGCCGACCAGCAGCCATTTGGCAATGATGGCAAAGCCGCTCAGCCCGAAAAACACGCTGGCGGACAGAAGCACGCAGCGCAGGTAGAGCAGCAGCGGGTCGTCCAGCGCGTCATAGACCCAGTTGAGCCCGTCATTGATCGCCCAGAGCGAGACATAGCTGTAGAGCGCGTAGAACAGCAGTTGCCCGAACCCTGTGCCCCAATAGGCGAGGTTGGAAGCCCGATGCGTCAGCATCGGCTCGCTCGCGGCAACGGCGGCCGTCTGCGGCGCGCGCAGGTACTCGGCGAGCTTCGCGACCGTGGGGTGCAGGTAGATGTCGCGCATCGAGGTCGTCGACCAGGCCTTGCGGGAGCGGATTCGCGCGCAGAACCTGGCCATCAGCAGCGAGTTCGCGCCGAGGTCGTCGAAGAAGTGGTCCTCGATGGAGACGTCGTCGAATTTCAGCACGTCCTGCAGCGTTTCGACGAGGAACTTCTCGTCTTCGTTGCGCGGGTCGATCATCGCGTGGCCGGCCGCGACGCGCGCGCTGGTCGGCTTGGGCAATTTCCTCAGGTCGACCTTGTTGGAAACGGTCATCGGGATCGCGGGCAACTGCTCCAGATAGGCCGGAACCATATAGTCGGGGAGCCGCCGCTTGAGTTCGTGCACGAGCAGGGTGCGATCCACACCGCCGCCGCTCTTGGGGGCATAGTAGCCAACCAGTTCCGTGCGCTCGGGCTCGATCTCCCAGGTCGTGACCGCCGCCTGCGCGATGCCGGGCTGTTCCAAGAGCACGGCCTCGATCTCGCCCAGCTCGATACGGTAGCCGCGGATCTTCACCTGCGTGTCGATGCGGCCGTGATATTCGATCTCGCCCTTGTCGTTGATGCGGCCGAGATCGCCCGTCCGGTAGATGCGGCCGCCGGGATTGTTCGGCAGGCCAATGAAATCCTTGATGAATCGCTGTTCGGTGAGTTCCGCTCGGTTGAGATAGCCGACCGCCACGCCCATGCCGCCGATGCAGATCTCGCCAAGCTGGTCGCCGGTCAGCACCTGCGGCTTTTCCGGGTCGAGAATGGCAATCGAATAGGTGGGCAGCGGCTTGCCGATCGTCACCGGCTCGTCCGGGGTCAGCAAGGCCATGGTGGCGGTGACAGTCGCCTCGGTCGGGCCATAGGTGTTCAGGATCTGACGTCCGGGCTTCGCCCAGCGCTCGACAAGCTTGTGCGAGCAGGCCTCGCCGCCGACAAGGATCGCGCGCAGGTTCGGCGCGTCGCTCTCGATCGACGACAAGAGCGTCGGGCTGCAGGCCATGCAGGTGATGTGATGCTCGCGCAGGAAACCGGCCAGTTCCTCTCCCACGAGGGGTTGCTGGCCGGGCGCCGGCACGACCGTCGCGCCCGCGGCGAAGGGCACCCAGATCTCCTCCGAGGAGAAGTCGAAGGCGATGGTCATGCCCTGGTAGACGCGGTCGCCGGGCTGGTAGCCGTAGGACGCGGCGGCGACGCGGATGAAGTTGCAGAAGCTCTGATGCGTGATGACCACGCCCTTCGGCTTGCCCGTGGTGCCGGACGTGTAGAGGATGTAGCAGGTCTGGTCCTGGCAGCCCTCCGGCAGGGGCGCTGTCTCGGGCTTGAGAGCGATCTCGGACTCCGCAGAGTCGATCGAGATATGCGGAACCGGCAGGCGTGCCACGCGCGCGGCATAACCGGAGACGCTGATCACCATCGTGACGGTGGCGTCCTCGATGATCATCACCATGCGATCTTCGGGGAAGGCGGTGGCGAGCGGGACGAAGGCCGCCCCGGCCTTCATCACGGCAAGTATGGCGATGTAGGTTTCGGCGGAGCGGTCCAGCAAAAGGCCGACCCGGTCGCCCGGCTTCACGCCACGCTCGATCAAGAGATGCGCGAACTGGTTGGCGCGGCTGTTCAACTCGCGGTATGACCACGGTCGGCCGCCGGAAATGACCGCCGGCGCCGCGTCGAAGCGGCTCGCCAGGTCGCCGAAGAAGCGGTCGAGCCGCTCATGCGGTTCGCCTTTCTGGATGAAATCGGGGCCGATAAGGATCTGATCGCGCGTGGGCGATCCCGCCATTGCTTTGGCATGGCGAGAGCTTTTCTTGGCGGGCTTTATTGCTTCATGAATAGACATTGGAACCCCGCGAGCGCGTTCGCTCGCACTATGGAGAAAAACAATAGGCTGGTGATGTCGGGCCAGTTGCCCCGTCTTACGGCCGATCTGAGCTGCTCAGCGCAGCGTATCGGACCGGAAGCCGGGACGACTTCGCAAGGCCTATGCTGCTGCTCTGATGGCCGATCCGTGACGATCATGCGGCTTCACGATCATTTGATGAGGTCGTGTCCCGTGCGGCGATCAATCGCCGATGACGCGGAGATCAGCGTCGTTGAGGCAATAGGGTGCGTAGCGGAAATCGCGGATGCGGCGCTTCAAGGTTTTTGGGTGGCGGGACGGCGGCGCGACCGCCACCTGGCTTGACCTGCGGTTCGCCGTCGATGCCGCCAAGCGCATCTTTCTGGAACGTATTTGATCTGGCGCAAAGTTCGGGACGGATGCAGCCGGTAGACAGCCGGCCACACGCAAGATCCGTCATTCACACCAAGCAGGGAATTGGAAGAAATGCGCTCGACCAGACTTGTGCCGCTCGTCACCGCCGCCGTTCTGACGTGGGCCGGCGCCGCAGGCGCCGCCGAATCGGAGGTTTCCATGTTGAACATGGGCAAGCACGGCATGTTTCAGCTCGAACCATCGTTCCTCAAGATAGCGCCCGGCGACACGGTTCATTTTGTTGCCAAGGACAAGGGTCATGACGTCGAGTCGATCGCCGGCATGCTGCCGGACGGTGTGCAGCCGTTCAAAGGGGAGATGAACAAGGACCTGACCGTCACGTTCACCAAGCCCGGTGTCTATGGCATCAAGTGCAATCCCCACTACGGCATGGGCATGGTCGCCCTCGTCGTGGTCGGCGATCCGGGCAGCAACCTGAAGGCCGCCGAAGCGGTCAATCAGCCCGGCAAGGCCAAGAAGGCTTTCGAGGAGCTGTTCAAACAGATTGGCCAATAGTGCGTAAAGACTGACAGTTAGAGCAGTTCAGCGATTCCACCGAACGCTGAACTGCTGCGATGCTGACGCCCGCCGCATCAGCCGAACGCCTGCAGCCGCGCTGCGATGGCCGCGAGGCTCTGCAGGGTTCGATCCGCCGCCCGTTGGGCTGCGGCCAGCACCTGTTCGTCGCGCGTGCGGTCGGCGAGATCGAGATAGGCCTGGTGCAGCCGTTCGGCCTCGGCGAGCGCGGCGCGCAGAAGCGGCAGGGGATTGGCAGCTTGCGCAAGCTCCGCCCTCGCTGCTTCGACAGTTCCGTCAGTGGCTTCAAGCCCGGCCGCTCGCTCCCGCTCGGCAACCTCGATGATCGTTTTCGAGGCAGCAGCCTCACCCAGCGCGGCAAGCCGCGAAGCGACCCTTCGATGGAAGACCGCGGCACGCGACTCCAGCCGTCGGCTCTGTCGCACGAATTCCGGCAGCGACGAGGCATCCAGCATTGGCCTCCCGTCGCGGGCGCGCCCGGCGCCTTCGCGCCGATAAGCGCGACGCCGTTCCTCGCGCAGCAACGCCGCGTGATCGAGCGCCTTTCCGGCGAGCCACTCGGCCGTCGCCCGGACCGTCGCATCGCTGCTTTGCGCGGCGATATAGGAGTAGAAGGCGAAAGCCAGCATTTCATTGTCCACCGCAATGCCGAGGGCCCGGTAAGGGGTGAGCAGCGCGCTGGCCTCCGCTTCGTCCCATGATCGAGAGATTTCGGAAGGCAGCCCGCGCGGATCGGTCAATGCCGGCGGTGGCGCGCCCGTCGACTGGCCGGAGCGGCGGGCGATTTCTTCGACATGGTCGCGCTGTTCCTCGACAAGCGCGCTGAACGTTCCGGCAACCTCACGCTCGTTCAGCTTTTCCATGCGGACCGCGAGCCGTTGGTAGCGCCGTGCCGCGCTTTCCTCCATGGCCGTCGCCAGGCCGAGAAGCTGCGGAACATCGCGCAACTGCACATTGGGTTCTTCACTCAGCCGCTTCATGGCAGCGCCTCCTGGAGGAATGCGCGCCAATATGACATCGACCGATGCCATTTGAGTTTGTCCAAAATCAAAGAGCGGCTGGCGCGATCGTCTAAGGGTAGCGCGCGTTCGATCAACAGGCGATCGGGCTTTTGGTGCAGACAGCCGGCCGCGGAAATGAAACCAGATTTCGAATTCGGATGGAGATCGGCGGGCCTGGGTGTCCTGGCTTCTTTCTTTCTCCTGTTTGTCCTCCTGTTGCCGCAGGCTGAAGCCAATGCGTCAGGGCGGCTCGGCGAATTCCTGAGCGGGATCAAGGCATCCGACATCGATCCCGCGGCCGACAGCTTCGGCGAGGTCGAGCGCAATCCACCGGCGGCGAAGCTGCTCAAGGGCGGTCAGCCCGTCGGCTACGCCTTCCTGACGAACGACGTTGTCGATTCGACCGGCTATTCCGGCAAGCCGATCAACATCGTTGTCGGCATCGACCTCGACGGCAAGATCACCGGCGCAAAGCTCGTCGAGCACCACGAACCGATCGTTCTGGTCGGCATCCCTCAGGCCAAGATCGAGCATTATATCGACGGTTTCATCGGCCGGCGTGTGCTCGATGCGGGCGAGGAGAGCCGCATGCCGGTCGACATCGTCAGCGGCGCGACGGTCACGATGATGGTCATCGCCGACAGCATGACGCAGTCGGCGGTCAAGATCGCGCGGTCGCGCGGTCTGGGCACGGGTGCCGTGAATGTCGCCTCTCAGCCGGCCCACCGCACGATCGATCAGACCAGAAGCGCCGTCGAAACCTGGCAAGCCCTGCTCGGCGACGGATCGGTCCGCAGGCTTGCGATCACCAACAAGGAGCTCGATGAGCTGTTTCAGCGGACGGGCAATGCCGCGGCGATCGCCCGCCCGCAGCAAGGCGACCCTGACGCTTCCTTCGTCGACCTCTACGTTGCGCTGGCGAGCGTGCCGACGGTCGGCCGATCGCTGCTCGGCGATGCCGAATATGATCGCCTTCGCCAGGATCTGAAGCCCGGCCAGCAGGCGATCCTCGTCGCCGGCGACGGGCCGTATTCCTTTCGCGGCTCCGGCTATGTGCGCGGCGGCATCTTCGATCGCATCGAGCTGATCCAGAGCGAGGGCAGCATACGCTTCCGCGATCGCAACTATCGCCGGCTCGGCGCGGTGGCCGCCGAGGGCGCGCCGGACTTTCCCGAAATCGGCGTCTTCGTCACGCCCGACGGCTCGAATCTCGATCCTGGTGCGCCATGGCGGTTCCAGCTCCTCGTACAGCGGGCCACCGGTGCGCTCGACAAGGCATTCGTCACGACGGGGCTCGACTACTCGACCCCCGACAAGTTCCTGACCGCGCCTGTTGCGACCGCGGCGGTTTCACCGCTGGCGGCGGTCGCGCCGGCGTTGGCCGCCGTGCAACCGGTGGCGGCAGCGGACCACGAGCCGCCGCTCTGGCAGCGGATGTGGCAGGCGCGGATGTTCGACATCGCCATCATGCTCGTCGCAATCGGCGTGCTCACCGGCATCTTCTTCTTCCAGGATTTCCTGGTGAAATGGCCGCGCGCCTATGAGCGCATCCGGCTCGGCTATCTCGCCTTCACGCTTCTGTGGCTGGGCTGGTACGAGCACGCGCAGCTGTCGGTCGTGAATATCCTCACCTTCTTCAACTCGCTGCGCGGCGACTTCCGGTGGGATTATTTCCTGCGCGACCCGCTGATCTTCATCCTGTGGTCGGCGGTCGCGGCCGCTCTGCTGTTCTGGGGGCGCGGCGCCTATTGCGGCTGGCTCTGCCCGTTCGGCGCATTGCAGGAGTGGACGAACCGGCTGGCGCGCTGGGCGCACATTCCGCAGGTCCGCGTGCCGTTCTGGCTCAACCAGCGTCTGTGGCCGTTCAAATACATCATCTTCCTCGCGCTTTTCGGCCTTTCCTTCGGCTCGCTCGGCCTTGCCGAGGAAGCGGCCGAGGTGGAGCCCTTCAAGACCGCGATCATCCTCCATTTCGCGCGCGAGTGGTGGTTCGTGCTGTTCGCCGTCGGCTGCCTGGCGCCCGGCCTTTTCATCGAGCGCTTCTACTGCCGCTACCTTTGCCCGCTCGGCGGCGCCCTGGCCGTCCCTGCCCGTATGCGCATGTTCGACTGGCTGAAGCGTTACAAGGAATGCGGCTCGCCCTGCCAGCGCTGCTCCAATGATTGTCCCGTCCAGGCGATCCATCCGGAAGGGATGATCAATCCCAACGAATGCATCCAATGCCTCAATTGCCAGGTGCTCTACCACGACGACCAGCGCTGTCCGGTGGTGATCCAGAAGCGCATCAAGCGCGAGAAGTTCCTGGCCCTGCAGTCGCCGTCGATGGTGCCTGAGCCCAAGCGCAAGCCGAGGGTCCTGCTGACCGTCAACGGTCGCGAACCATCCGTGGAACGGAAGCCTGCGGCCGGCCAGGCCGCGTCACTAGAAGGAGACGACCAATGAGAGATGATGATAGGTCGGGGGAAACTGAAACCGGAGTAAGCCGCCGCAAGCTTCTGACCGGAAGCGGCAAGGCAGCCATCTTGGCGGGCCTCGCCAGCGCGGCCGGCGGCGGAGCCGTTGGCGTTGCCGGGTTCACCAGGCCCGCCCATGCCAAGGAGGCGACCAGCGAGATCCGGCCGGGCGATCTCGACGAATATTACGGCTTCAGCTCGAGCGGCCAGTCGGGCGAGGTGCGCGTCATCGGACTGCCTTCCATGCGTGAGATCACGCGCATTCCGGTCTTCAACCGCTGCAGCGCCACCGGCTGGGGGATCACCAACGAGAGCCGCAAGATCATGACGGAAGGGCTGATGCCGACCACGCAGGCGTTCCTTGCCAAGCGCGGCGGCGTCTACCCCAACGGCGACCTCCATCACCCGCATATGTCCTTCACCGACGGCACCTATGACGGGCGCTACCTGTTCGTCAACGACAAGGCCAATTGCCGCGTCGCCCGCATCCGCTGCGACGTGATGAAGTGCGACAAGATCATCGAGATTCCGAACGCATCGGACATTCACGGGCTGCGCCTGCAGAAATATCCGCGGACCGGTTACGTGTTCGCCAACAGCGAGCACATCATCCCGATCCCGAACGACGGCAAGGTCCTCGACGATCCCAAGCAGTACTGGTCGGTCTTCACGGCGATCGACGGCGACACCATGAAGATCGCCTGGCAGGTGCTGGTCGACGGCAATCTCGACAACACCGACGCCGACTACCAGGGAAAGTACGCGTTCTCGACCTGCTACAACTCCGAGCGGGGCGTGACGCTCGCCGACATGACGTCCGCGGACCGCGACTGGGTGGTGATCTTCAACCTCAAGCGCATCGAGGATGCGGTCAAGAAAGGCGACTTCAAAGAGATCAACGGCGTGCCGGTGGTCGACGGGCGGCACGGTTCGCGCTACACGCGCTACGTTCCGGCCGGCAACAATCCCCACGGCTGCAACACGGCGCCCGACGGCATCCATCTCGCGATCGCCGGCAAGCTCTCGCCGACCGTCACGCTTCTCGACGTTCGCCGCTTCGACGACCTGTTCGACGACAAGATCAAGCCGCGCGACGTCGTCGTTGCCGAGCCTGAGCTGGGTCTCGGACCGCTCCACACGGCATTCGACGGCAAGGGCAACGCGTACACCACGCTGTTCCTCGACAGCCAGGTCGTCAAGTGGAACATCGACAAGGCGATCCAGGCTTATGGCGGCGCCAAGGTTGATCCGATCATCCAGAAGCTCGACGTTCACTATCAGCCGGGCCATAACCATACCTCCATGGGCGAGACCAAGGAGGCGGACGGCAAGTGGCTGATGTCGCTCAACAAGTTCTCCAAGGACCGCTTCTTGCCGGTCGGACCGCTGCATCCGGAGAACGACCAGCTGATCGATATCTCGGGCGACGAGATGCGCCTGGTCCATGACGGGCCGAGCTTCGCGGAGCCGCACGACATCTGCCTGGTGCATCGCTCGAAGGTCAGGCCGGCGATCGTGTGGAAGCGGGACGACCCGATGTGGGAAGAAGCGCGGCAGCAGGCGGCGAAGGACGGCGTCAAGCTCGAGGAAGCCGCCGACGTCATCCGCGACGGCAACAAGGTGCGCGTCTACATGCACTCGGTCGCGCCGGCCTTCAGCCTCGACAAGTTCACGGTGAAGCAGGGTGACGAGGTCACCGTCACCGTGACCAACATGGACGACGTCGAGGACCTGACCCACGGCTTCACCATGGTGCGCCACGGCGTGGTGATGGAGATCGGGCCGCAGGCAACCTCGTCCGTGACCTTCATCGCGGACCGCCCCGGCGTCCACTGGTACTATTGCCAGTGGTTCTGCCATGCCCTGCACATGGAAATGGCCGGGCGCATGATCGTGGAGCCGCAGCCGGCATGATCCGGAAACGGCATAGCGGGAGCGCAGTTGCGGCGGCCCTCGTCGCCGCCTGCGCCCTCCTCCTCCCAGGGACGGGGCGGGCGGAAACCCTCGCCGTCCCCGCGGGGGGTGACGGCCTTCGGCAGGCGGTCGCCGCGTCGCAATCCGGCGATACGCTGAGGCTCGGCGCCGGCTTGCACCAGGGCCCGATCCGGATCGACCACGCTCTCACCATCGAGGCTGAGCCCGGTGCCGTACTCGACGGGCAGGGCCAAGGCCGCATCGTCGAGGTGGTTGCCCCGAACGTCGTCATGCGCGGTCTCACGATACGCAATTCGGGCATCGACGATCCCATGGACGCGGCGGTCTTCCTCGAAGACAGCGCGGCGGGCGCAATCGTTGAGGACAGCCGGATCGAGAACAGCCTGGTCGGCGTCTATGTTCACGGCGCCGCCAACGCGCTCGTGCGGAACAACCGCATCGTCGGACGGACCGATCTCAGGACCAACGAGCGCGGCAACGGCGTCTATGTCTGGAACGCGCCGGGCGCGCAGGTAATCGGCAATCATATCACGGGCGGGCGTGACGGCATCTTCACCAATGCCAGCCGCAACAACGTCTTCCGCGGCAACCGTATCGAGAACGTCCGCTTCGCCATCCACTACATGTACACGAACGACAGCGAAGTCGCCGACAACGTCTCGCGCGGCAACCATGACGGCTACGTCATCATGTATTCGAGCCGCCTGGTGATCCGCCGCAACCTGTCGGAGGACGATGGCGATCATGGCCTTCTGCTCAACTACGCCAACGATGCGGACATCCAAGACAACGTCGTGCGGCGGAGCGACCAGTGCGTCTTCATCTATAACGCCAACAAGAACCTGTTCGCCGACAACTGGTTCGAGGATTGCGCCGTCGGCATCCATTTCACCGCGGGCTCTGAGCGCAACCGGATGACCGGCAACGCCTTCGTCCATAACCGCTCGCAGGTCGTTTATGTGGGCACGCGGTCGCTCGACTGGTCGGCGGACGGGCGCGGCAATTACTGGAGCGACAATCCGGCGTTCGACCTGAACGGCGACGGCATCGCCGACACCGCCTACCGCCCGAACGACATCTTCGACAAGGTCGTGTGGACTTATCCGACGGCCAAGCTCCTCATCAACAGCCCGGCCGTGCAGGTCATACGCTGGGCTCAAGCGGAATTCCCCGCGCTCCATCCCGGCGGCGTCATCGACAGCGCGCCGCTGATGGCGCCCATACCGCCTGCGCTGGAGGTGAAGCCATGACCATGTCGCCGACGATCTTCATGCAAGGCGTGTCGAAGCGATACGGGGATAATTACGTCGTGCGCGACGTGGACCTGTCGGTTGCGCCCGGCGAGTGCGTTGCCATCGTCGGTCACAACGGAGCCGGCAAGAGCACGCTGGTGAAGATGGCGCTCGGCCTGCTTGCGCCGACCGCGGGACGCATCGCGCTGCTCGGCGAGAACCCGGCGGGGCGCCAGGCCATGGCATTCCGGCACAGGATCGGCTTCCTGCCCGAGAACGTAGCCTTCTCCCCAGCCATGACCGGACGCGAAGTGCTGCGTTTCTACGCGCGTCTCAAGCAAGTGCCGCTCGGCGTCACCGACCAGCTCCTGGAACGCGTCGGGCTCGCCGCCGCCGCCGCCCGCCGCGTCGGCACCTATTCGAAGGGCATGCGTCAGCGCCTCGGATTGGCGCAGGCGCTGCTGGGCGAGCCGCGCGTCCTCTTCCTTGACGAGCCGACAACCGGCCTCGACATCGAATCGCGCCAGATGTTCTACGACGTCATGGCGCAGTTGCGCGACGCCGGCGCGACGCTGCTGCTTTCCTCGCATGCGCTTAGCGACATCGAGCAGGCCGACCGCATCGCCATCATGAAGGCCGGCCGCATGGTCGCATGCGGCGCGCTTCCCGAACTCCGCCGCCTGGCCGACCTGCCGCTTCGGATACGGGTGCACGTCGTCGACGGGAAAGCGGCTCGGGAATTCACCGCCCGGCGCAGCGTGCAGTGGCTCGACGATCTGCGCTTCGAGCTCGCCTGCGCCGACGACGGCAAGATCGAGGCGATCCGCAGCGTCTCGCTGCTGCAAGGCGTCTCCGACATCGAAGTGATGCCGCCGACATTGGTCGATCTATGCGACGAGCTTACACGGGAGGCCGCGGAATGAACGCCATAGCAACGATTGCCGGCCGCGAGATACGCGACGGCCTGCGCAACCGCTGGGCCCTTGGCGCCGTCCTGCTGATGGCCGGCCTGGCGTTGACGCTTGCGTTTCTCGGCAGCGCCCCGACGGGCGTGGTCGGCGCAAGTCCGCTCGAAGTCACGGTCGTCAGCCTGTCGAGCCTGACGATTTTCCTGGTTCCGCTGATCGCGCTCCTCCTGTCCCACGACGCAATCGTGGGAGAACGCGATCGCGGCACGCTGCTTCTTCTGCTCTCCTATCCGCTCTCGCGCTGGCAGATCCTCTTCGGCAAGTTCCTCGGGCATCTCTCGATCCTGACGGTGGCGACCGTGCTCGGCTACGGTGCAGCTGGAGCGGCGCTCGCGTTTGCGGCCGGCGAATTCGATGCCGACAGCCTCGGCAGTTTCGCGCGGATGATCGGCTCGTCTGTTCTGCTCGGCGCGGTCTTCGTTGCGCTCGGATACTTGATCAGCGCGACCGTGCGCGAGCGTGCGACCGCGGCAGGCCTTGCCATCGGCATCTGGCTGGCTCTGGTCATTCTTTACGATATGGCGCTGCTCGGCCTGCTGGTTGCGGATCAGGGCAGGACGATCAGCACCGCCGCCTTCAACTGGCTGCTCCTCTTCGATCCCGCGGACATCTTCCGGCTCCTCAATCTTGCCGGGTTGTCGAAGACCAGCCTGTTCGCCGGGATGGCCGGCCTTGCCGAGCAGATGCAGTTCGGTCGCGCCGTGCTGCTGACGGCGCTGGCGGCATGGGTGGCGGTTCCCCTGGCGCTTGCCGCCTTCGTCTTTTCAAGGAAGGAGCCATGATGCGCGCAACGATTCTCGGCGCACTGGCCGCCGCTGTCCTCTCGGTCCTGCTTGCCGGCTGCAATCAGGAGATCGCCGGCCAGTCCAAGCCGCCGCCGCAGGAGCCGACGGCCACTTCGGTCGCCTATTTCTGTTCGATGGGCCTGCTCGAACATGGCGGCCCGAAGGGGCAGGCCTTTCGTGCCGGCAAATCCGAGCCGGTCTGGTTCTCGTCCGTTCGCGACGCCGTCGCCTTCTCGATGCTGCCCGGAGAGCCGAAGGACGTCGTCGCCATCTACGTCAACGACATGGCGAAGGCCAGGAATTGGAATCGCCCCGAGGCAGGAGCCTGGGTCGAGGCGCACGACGCCTGGTATGCTATCGGCAGCGACTACAACGCCGGCATGGGCGGCAAGGACGCCGTGCCTTTCTCCGATGAAAAGGCCGCTCGGTCGTTCACGGCCGCGCATGGCGGAACCGTCGTGCGCTTCAACGAGATCCCGGAGAAATACATCCTGGAAAGCGATGAGAGCGATGCCGCCGCCGAAATTTCGGACAGCGAAGCCGAACTGCCCAACGCCGTGGTGAAGCAATGACGGAGCTTTCGACGATCCCGCGCGACGGAATGAAATCGGCCGGCGAGCCGGCTGGCCCGATGACCCGACGCCGCTTCATCCGTATCAGCGGCGCTGTGACAGGCCTCAGCCTTGCGGCGCTCGGGTCGGGCTTCCCGCGGCCGGGTCGGGCGTCACCACTGTTTCATGAATGGCGCGGTGTCGCGCTCGGCGCCGATGCCTCGCTGCGGATATACCACCCCGATGCCACCGAGGCCCAGCGCATGATCACGGATGCGCTCGCCGAGGTGCATCGACTGGAGCGCGTGTTCAGCCTCTACGACGATAGCTCCGCGCTTTCCCGGTTGAACCGCGACGGTGAGCTGGTCGATCCGCCACAGGAACTCGTCGAGCTTTTGGCGACGAGCGAGCGCTATGCCCGCGCAACCGGCGGCGCCTTCGACCCGACGGTGCAGCCGCTCTGGACGCTTTATGCGAAGCATTTCAGCACGGCTGGCGCCGATCCGAATGGTCCGTCGCCGGCAGACATCGGTGACGTCGTGGCCAAATGCGGCTACCAGCGCGTGATCGTCGACATCGGAAAAGTGGCGTTCGCGCAACCCGGCATGGCGCTCACCCTGAACGGCGTCGCGCAAGGCTACATCACCGATCGCGTCGCCGAGCTTCTGCGCGCTCGCGGGGTCACGCACACCTTGGTCGATATGGGAGAGACGCGTGCGCTCGATGTTCATCCGACGGGCCGGGCCTGGTCGGTCGGGATAAAGGATCCGCGTGCCGAGGACCGCCTGCTCGCGACGCTTGCCCTCGACAACCAGGCCGTCTCCACTTCGGGCGGCTACGGCACGGAATTCGGTCCGGCGGGGAGATTCAATCACATCTTCGACCCCGCGACGGGTCTGTGCGCGGGCCGCTATCTCAGCGTCTCGGTCGTTGCGCCGACCGCGACCTGCGCCGACGCGCTTTCGACTGCCTTTTCCGTCATGCCTGTGGACCGTGCCGTTTCCGCCCTCCAGGAGCTCGGGGCAACGCGAACCTGCTTCGTCTTGACGGACGGATCGATGATAGAGCGCAGCGTCTGATCGCGGGCCACGGCGGGCGGGAGAAACGGCGGCGCTGGTTTCAGCCCTTCCCGTTCGCGCCGTCGAGCAGCGCGATCAATCCCTTGAGGATCTCGATCGGCCGCGGCGGGCAGCCTGGAATGTGCAGGTCGACCGGCACCACGTCCGACACGCCGCCGACGACCGCATAGCTGCCGGCGAAGCAGCCGCCGTCTTTTGCGCAGTCGCCGAGCGCGACCACCCATTTCGGGTTGGGCGTCGCGTCCCAGGTCCGCTTCAATGCCTCGCGCATGTTTTTGGTGACCGGCCCGGTGACTAGAAGCACATCGGCATGGCGGGGCGATGCGACGAAGCGGAAGCCGAAGCGTTCGATGTCGTAAAAGGCATTGTTGAGCGCGTGTATCTCGAGCTCGCAGCCATTGCAGGAGCCGGCATCGACGGCGCGGATGGACAGGCTCCGGCCCAGCCGCTTGCGGGCGGCACCGTCGAGGGCGCGCGCCAGCTCGTCGACCGCCGCGTCGCTCACCTGCGGCGAACGCTCCGTCAGCGGCGGGCGGATCAGGCTTTCAAACAGGAGCTTGCGCATGACGAGATGCCTTCGACCAGCTTAGAGATCATGGCCGGAATAGGAGCAGTTGAACGATTTGTTGCAGATCGGGAAGTCGGCGACGATGTTGCCTTCGATCGCCACTTCCAGGAGCGGCCACTGGAACCATGAGGGATCGCGCAGGTGGCAGCGCTCGATGGTGCTATCCTTGCCAATGCGCAGCCAGGCCAGGATGTCGCCGCGAAAACCCTCGACCAGCGCCATGCCCTCGCGCGGGCCGTCCGTGGCATCGTCCGCCGCGGCGACCTCGGCGCGGGTCGGGCCGGTGGGCAACCGCCCCAGAATCTGCTCGACGAGCGACAGGCTCTGCTCGACCTCCCGCACGCGAATCCAGACCCGGGCGTTGACGTCGCCCTCCTGCAGGACCGGCACGTCGAAGGCGAGCTGGTCGTAGGGCGCGTAGGCAAGATTGCGTCGCGCATCGAAATCGCGGCCCGACGCCCGCCCGACATAGCCGCCGGCCGCGTATTGCCGGGCAAGCTCGAACTTGAGCCGGCCGGTCGTCACCGTGCGGTCCTGTAGCGAGGCTGTGTTGTCATAGAGCTCGACCAGATGCGGAAAGCGCTGCCTGATCTCCGCGACCAGCGACCGGACGGCGCTCGTCCCGGCCTCGTTGAGATCGCTTGTCACGCCGCCGGGCACGATGCGGTCGCGCATCAGGCGGTGACCGAAGGCCGCGTCGGCGGCGCGCAGCACGCGTTCGCGCAGCACGCCGCAATGCGCGTGCATCAGCGCGAAGGCGGCGTCATTGCAGATGGCGCCGATGTCACCGAGGTGATTGGCAAGGCGCTCCAGCTCGGCCATCAGGGCGCGCAGCCAGACGGCGCGGGGCGGCACGGCGACGCCGAGCGCCGCTTCCGCTGCGCGGGCAAAGGCAAGCGAGTAGGCGACCGTGCTGTCGCCCGACGTCCGACCCGCGAGTTTTGCCGCGCGATCGATCGGCGCGCCCGCCATCAGGCCTTCGATGCCCTTGTGCACATAGCCCAGCCGCTCCTCCAGCCGCACCACCGTTTCGCCGCTTGCGGTGAAGCGGAAATGCCCCGGCTCGATGATGCCGGCATGCACCGGCCCGACCGCAATCTGGTGGAGACTCTCGCCCTCCGCCGTGAGGAACCGGTAGGAGGACGCGGCCGACCGTTCGCCGGGCTGTGCCGCGAGCGGATGGCTGATGCCCCACTGGCCATGGTCGAGCCAGCGGCGGGTGTCGGGGAGGCCCTGCGGCGCCAGCCCGAAGAGATCCGCCGCGGCGCGCTCCAGCCGTAGCGCCGGCGGATGGTACTGGCCAACCGACGGGTAGCGGCCGCCGCGGCAGTCCAGGCTGATCACGCCGAGATTCCGCTCTTCGTCGAGAAGCGCCATGTGCACTCTTTCCGGCTCCCCCCACAGGCCGAGCAGGCTCCAGCGGCCTGCGGCGAGCTGTTCGACGGCAAGGTTCCAGACCTTCGGGGCCACCTTGGCACGGTGCCAAGGGGCGTGATGCTCGACCGGGCGGCCGGTCTCGACGAGATCACTGAGCGCGGGCATGTTTTTCCTGCTCATGGCATCACCCCAGGATACCGGCGACATGCTGGAACCATGCGACCAGCGGCGCCGGCAGATAGATGCCGGCGGCAAACACTAAAGCAAGGTGCGAATACATCGGCACGTAGGATGCCTCGACCGGCGCCGTGCCGCCGCGCGGCTGGCCGAAGGCGACGCCGGTCAGCCGCAAAAGCAGCGCGCCGAAGGCGATGAGCAGACCGAACACCAGCGGGATCGCCAGCCACGGATACCTGGCGAAAGTCGAGCTGACGACCAGGAATTCACTCATGAAGATGCCGAGCGGCGGCAGGCCGGCTATTGCCACGACACCGATGACGAGCGCCCAGCCGAGCCCGGGATGGCTTTCCGTCAACCCCCTTATCTCGGAGATCTTCTGTGTGCCTTTGACCTGCGCGATATGGCCGACGGCAAAGAAGATCGCCGACTTGGTCAGGCTGTGCATGACCATGTGCAGCAGACCGGCGAAGTTGGCGAGCGGGCCGCCCATGCCGAAGGCGAAGACGATGATGCCCATATGCTCGATCGAGGAATAGGCGAACAGGCGTTTGATGTCGCGGCGGCGGTAGAGCATGAAGGCCGCGAAGATCAGCGAGGTCAGTCCCATCGTGGCCATCAGCGGTCCCGGGCCGATCGCCTCCGGGCTGGCGGCGAGCAAGAGCTTGAAGCGCAGCACCGCGTAGAGCGCGACGTTGAGAAGCAGCCCCGACAGCACCGCCGAGATCGGCGTAGGGCCTTCGGCATGCGCGTCGGGCAGCCAGGCATGCAGGGGCGCGAGCCCGACTTTGGTGCCGTAGCCGAGCAGCAGGAAGATGAAGGCGACGCTGAGCAGGGCTGGGTCGAAATGCGCCGCCTTGTCGATCAGCACCGACCAGACCATGGCGTTGGTGCCGGCGCCGACAACCGGCTGGGCGGCCATGTAGACGAGGATGGTGCCGAAGAGAGCGAGCGCGATGCCGACGCTTCCCAGGATGAAATACTTCCAGGCCGCCTCTAGCGCCTCATGGGTGCGGTAGATGCCGACCATCAGCACGGTGGTCAGCGTGGCGAGCTCCACGGCGACCCACATCAGGCCGATATTGTTCGACACGAAGGCCAGGTTCATGCCGAACATCATGATCTGGTACATCGCGTGGTAGAACCGGAGGTTCGGCGCGCTCAGCCGGCCGGTCTCCAGCTCATGCGCGATATAGGAGGCGCTGAACACGCTGGTGGTGAAGCCGACGAATGTGTTGAGGACGATGAAGACGATGTTGAGGTCGTCGACGATGAGATATTGCCCCGGCACCGGCCGCTCGGTGACGAACAGCGACAGTGCGGCGAGCAAGGTGAGCAGGCTCGCTACGACGTTCACGACCGCCGTCATTTTGTAGTTCGGCAATGCCGCCAGGATGGCTGCGGCACCTGCCGGGACGAAAAGGATCGCGGCCACGGCATCGAAGGAGAGGGCCGTCACTGGCGCTCTCCCCGGTAATCGTCGAGCGCGCCGACATCGACCGAATCGAACCGCTCGCGGATGCGGAACAGGAAGACGCCGATGACGATGAAGGCGATCAGGATCGAGAAGGCGACGCTGATCTCGACGACCAGCGGCATGCCCTTGGCGCCGGTGGCGGCCAGCACCAGCCCGTTTTCCAGCGACATGAAGCCGACGACCTGGCTGACGGCGTTGCGCCGGGTGACCATCACCAGCAGCCCCAGCAATATGATCGACAGCGCGAAGGCGAGATCCTCGCGGGCAAGCGGGTCGGCTTCGGGCGTCACCCTCAGCATCAGCACCATGGAGAGCGTCACCAGCCCAATGCCCGCGAGCATGGTCGGGCCGATGCCGACTGCGGTCTCGATGTCGCGATGGATGCCGAGCCGCTGGATGATGCGATGCAGCCCGACGGGGATGACGATCGCCTTGAAGACCAGTGCTATTGCCGCGGTGATGTAGAGATGATGCGCCCCCTGGATGTAGGCCTGCCAGGCCACCGACAGAGCAAGCACGACCGCGTGCAGGGCAAAGACGTTGATCAGCGCGAACAGGCGGTCCTGGTAGAGCATCATGAAGGAGACCAGCACCAGGCTGCCGGCGAGCACATGGGCGATGTCGAAGGTGAGACCGTTCATCACAGGCTCCGCGAGACGAACAGCAAGAGCGTGCCGAGCAGCGCCAGCATCAGCGCCGCGCCCAGGAAGTCCGGCACGCGGAAGACGCGCATCTTGGCGACCGCGGTCTCGAACACGGCCAGCAGGATGGCAAGCACCGCAAGCTTGGCGAGATAGGTGGCGGCGCCGATGGCCAGTGCTGTCGGCCCCGCCCCGGCGCTCGCCAGCCCCCAGGGCAGGAAGACGCAGGAGATCAGCGACACATAGAGCACGAGCTTGAGGAAGGTGGCGAGTTCGATCATCGCCAGATGGCGGCCGGAATATTCCAGGATCATCGCCTCGTGCACCATGGTGAGCTCCAGATGCGTGGCCGGATTGTCGACCGGGATGCGCGCATTCTCGGCGATCGCCACTATCACCAGGGCGATCGCCGACATGCCGAGCGACACCCGCAGTCCGACCTCGGGCGAGCTCATGAAGGCTGCGACCGTCGAAAGCTGCGTGGCGCCGGCGACCAGCGCCAGGCTGAACACGATGAGCAGCATGGCGGGCTCGGCCAGCGAGGCGATCATCACCTCGCGGCTGGCGCCGATGCCGCCGAAGCTTGTGCCGACGTCCATGCCGGCCAGCGCCTGGAAGAAGCGCGCGCTGCCGAGCAGCGCCACGATGACGATGAGGTCGGCGGTCCAGCTGAACTGGAGGCCGGCGGCGAATGTCGGAACCAGCGCCGCCGCGACCCAGGTGGCGGCAAAGATCAGATAGGGCGTGACGCGGAACAGCCAGGACGCGTTGTCGGCCAGCACGACCTCCTTGCGCATCAACCTGACCAGGTCGCGATAGGGCTGGACCAGGGACGGCCCCTGCCGCCTCAGCAGTCTTGCCTTCACCTTGCGCACGAAACCGATCAGCAGCGGCGCCAGCAAAAGCACCAGGAGCATCTGCGCGCCCTGGACGGCCAGCTGGAAGATCATGGCCATAGCGCAAGCACCAGGAGCAGGATGACGAGGTAGAGGAAGACCAGCGTCAGATAGCGGCGGATCGTCAGGAACTGCAGGTAGTTCAGCCGCTCGGTGGCAAAATCGATCGCGCCGGCGAT
Source organism: Mesorhizobium sp. WSM4884 (assembly GCF_029625675.1). NCBI lineage: Bacteria > Pseudomonadati > Pseudomonadota > Alphaproteobacteria > Hyphomicrobiales > Phyllobacteriaceae > Mesorhizobium > Mesorhizobium sp. WSM4884. The sequence goes on along the minus strand of NZ_JARTVO010000023.1, from coordinate 49,710 downwards.
CGGCTGGTAGAACGTCTCCCAGGCCACATCGTGGAAATCCACCTCGAGGCGCGCCGGTTCGAGGGAACCCGGCGCCGGCATGTCCACCGTCTCCCGGGCCCGGAACGCGAAGCTGCCGAAGACCCGGCGAATGGGCTGCGCGAAGCTGACGGCGGTATATTGCGCGGCAGGCGTCGCTTCCGCGAAGCCGCATCCCCATGCCGGGCCTCTGCGCAACGCGTGCGAGGCGAAGCGGTGAATGAAGAAGGCCGCGAGCGAGGCCGAGATGGTGATGAAGACGAACACCAGCAGGCCGTTGTAGGAGCTGCGGCTCTCGGCGATCGGCACGATCGACAGCCAGGGCTGCGCCGTCTGAACCGGCATGCGGTCGCCGATGAGCGAAAGCGCAACCGGCGACAGGCTATCGATGACGAAACCGGGCAGGATGCCAGCGAGGAGGCACAAGGCCGCGAGCACGACCATCGCCGCCAGCGACCAGCGGTCGACCTCATCCGCTCGTTCCACCGCTGCCGATCGCGCCCTGCCAAGGAAGGTGATGCCGAATGCCTTGACGAAGCAGGCCGCGGCAAGTGCGGCCGCCAGCGCCAGCATGCCGCCGACGGCGGGCACGATGACCTTCAGCCCCCATTGCGGCAACTCGGGGCTCTGCAATATGGCCTGGAACGCCAGCCATTCGGACGCGAAGCCGTTGAAGGGCGGCAGCGCCGAGATCGAGACGCAGCCGACGAGGAAGACGAAGCTGGTCACCGGCATGCGATGGATGAGGCCGCCGAGCTTCTCCATGTCGCGCTCGCCGCTCGCCGAGAGTACGGCGCCGGCGCCGAAGAAAAGCAGGCTCTTGAAGAAGGAATGGTTCAGCACGTGGAAGAGCGCCGCGGTGAAGGCCAGCGCCGCGGCCGACGGCATGGCGTTCGCCTTGAAGGCAAGCGCAAGGCCGAGGCTGGCGAAGATGACGCCGATATTCTCGATCGTCGAGTAGGCGAGCAGCCGCTTGAGGTCCTTTTCCATCAGCGCGTAGAGAATACCGAGCACCGCCGTCGCGCCGCCAAGCAGGAGCATGACGACGCCGGACCACCATGCAGGTGCGCCAAGCAGATCAAACACCACGCGGATGAAACCGTAGATGGCGACCTTGGTCATGATGCCGCTCATCAGCGCCGAGACGTGGCTCGGTGCCGCCGGATGGGCAAGCGGCAGCCAGGCGTGCAGCGGCACGAGGCCGGCCTTGGAGCCGGCGCCGAGCAGCATGAGGGCGAGCACCGCGCCGGCGGCGAACCGGCCGGGCTGCGCCGTCCGCATCGCGTCGAACGCATAGGTTCCCGCCGGTCCAGCCAGCAGGCCGAAGGCAAGCAGCAGCGCCAGCGTGCCGAAGCTTGCCATGACCAGATAGATGTAGCCGGCCCGCCGGTTGGCGTCGTCGCGATGGTGCGCCATGACCAGCGCCCAGGAGGCGAGCGACATGAATTCCCACGACAACAGGAAGCTGAAGGCGTCGTTGGCGAGCACGACGAGGTTCATGCCGGCAAGGAAGGCCGGATAGAACGGCAGCACGCGATGCGGCTGAGATTCGTGCTGGCCGTAGCCGAGACCGTAGAGGCTGGTGATGCCGCCGCCCAGGTTGACGACGACAAGAAAGAAGGCCGACAGGCCGTCGAGGCGGAATCGGGCGCCGGTCCACGGCAGGCCGAGCGGCAAGGTTATGGCGGACGCCTCGCCGTGGCTGCCCGCGAGATGGCCGGCGACGATTGCCAGCAACGCGGCCGAGATGGCGAGCGCAGCGCCATAGACCAGACGCGTCGCCGAAGCGCGCCGGCTGGCGGCTCCGGCCAGGATGGCCGTCGTCAGAAGCGCGGCGGGGCCGCACAACAGAAGCGCGACGGTCGAAATCACGGCAGGCTCCCGCCGAGATCGATCGCGTCGGCGTCTGGCGCCCTGGCCGGGTCGACCCCGGCCTTCAGCCGCACGCCGCGTCCGCCGCTCTGGCTGACCGCGCCTTCGCCGATCAGTTCGATGCCGGCCACCTCGAGCGCCGCGATCAGCTTCATCAGCGAATCGACGTTGCCGCGGATGATCGAGCCGCTGGCTTCCATGCGCTGGATCGTCGGCACCGACAGGCCGGACAATTCGGCAAGCCGGCGCTGATCGATGCCGAGCAGCGATCTGGCGGCACGCAATTGCGGTGCGGTTATCACCGGCGATCCTCTCGCTCAGTTTGAATATGAGGTCTCGAATCTGTAGCATACATTAAAAAGCTTCATCGTCAATAAATGATGTTTCAGACATGGATGTTGATGGTGTTGTAGGTGAGGTTGGCTGCGCCGCAGGATCTCTTGGTTGCCATCGGCCAAATGCATGCCGCCCAAGGGTGCGCAGCGTGCGGCATGCATCAAAACCAGGATTAGGTGCGTCGCTTGGTCTTTCAGCGACGCGCTTAATTCCGCGCCCCGGGCGCCTCTGGCCTGAGATACACGGCCAAACAGCAGCAACAGATGGCCAGTCCGAAGATCGGGTATTTCAGCGCGACGAGTGCCGCGAGCCCGAACAGACAAAGCGTCGCGATCGAGCGGATGCGCATGGCCTTTCGGACGTTGAGCGGGATGGCCTCGACCGGCATCGGCTCGATCAATTCGCGGATGAGGAAGATGTAGGTCAGGTTCACCAGGAAGAAGACGCCGGCGTAGAAGGCGACCGGCTGCGGCGACAGCTCGCTGACGGCCATCCAGGCGGTGGCCAGCGGCAGCAGTGAAACAGAAAACAGATGCGCAAAATTATACCACGTCAGGCGAGCCGTGGCTTCCTTGGCGTGGCGCAGCAGGTGATGGTGGTTCGTCCAGACGATGGCGATGAAGAGGTAGCTGACGCCATAGCTCAGCCATGTCGGCCAGAGACCGAGCAGCGCCATGAAGGTCGGAATTTCCGGCGGCCGCAATTCCAGCACCAGCACGGTTATGAGCACGGCGAACACGCCGTCCGAGAACGCGTTCAACCGCTCGAGCCCTGCTGAAGGAAGCATGTGGCAACCCTGCCGCTGGTGCCGTCAAGTCGAGTATAACTTCGCCAGCCGAAATATCGATTGCGGATGTCAACGCCTACTACCACGGAGATCGCTGTTTCAGCTTCGGCGGCCTGCCAACGGCCCTGCCTCTCGGCCGAGCGACCGGTCGAGCCAGACCAGCACCTCTCCCGCCGACACGAAGGCAAGAGCGATCAAGGCGCCGTTGATGAGGGTCTGCTCCCAGCCGATCCGAGTGACGTCGATGAACGGATAGGGGTAATGTCCTTCCGCCGCGCCGCGAACCAGGACGTAGGCGAGGTAGCCGAGCGGATAGAGTGCCCAGAAAAATGGCGCCCGCCAGGTCAGCGTTCCCTTGCGCGCGAAGGCGAGCCAGAACACAGCGGTCAGCGCTGGCGTTACCCGGTGCAGCAGGACATTGGCGAGCTCGGAGCCGCCGGTGAGCTTGCGCAGGCCCTGAAGAAGAAGCCCGTAGATGACGCCGACGAGCAGGATGTTGAGCAACGTCGCGCCCAGCAGCCAAGGCGTGGCGAACCGCGCCTTCGCCGCGACGCCGGTGAACACGATCGCGACCAGAAGATTGGTGGTGATCGTGAAATAGCCGAGCAATGTCCAGAGCGCCGCGGGCCAGGACGCCGCCCCGTCGGCGAGCGCATGAAAATGCACGGCGATCCCGGCCCAGGCCGCCAATGCGATGAGCGCCGCAAAGGCGCGCGCCCATCCGCCTTGCGTTTGGCCCGGCTGTCGTTCACCACATCGATCATTGATGGGTCCCATCGGCGCAGGCGTCGTCGGCAGCTCTCAGGACGATGTTCTTCCAACGCCGGGTGAAGCTACGCCGATTGCGCCCGGAAAGCACCCCGGCCGCCGATAAAGTCAATCGGCGAGGCGGATATCCGCCTCCGCGGCACAATAAGGTGCATAGCGGAAATCGCGGATGCTGACGGCCTTATCGCCGCGCCAGTCGATCAGCACGAAGCCGCGCACCGTATAGTCCGTCTGCGGGTTGCGGATCAGGATCGCCGGCTGGCCGTCGACGAAGCCGAGCGACAGCGCCCAGTCGCTGGCGCGGTCGTAGTTGCCGAAATAGGTCGAGGCCTGCTTCTTGCCGCTGAGCCGGGTGCGGTTCACGACCTCGAGCTCGATGTCTTCGGCGATCAGCGCCCTGACGGCGTCGAAGTCGCGCGCGTTGAACAGGTCGATGTAGCGGCGCAGCCGGCGCTCTTCTTCCGGATCGAGCTTCGGGATGGCCACGTCATCCGGCACCGATGCCAGCGCCTTCAGCTCCGCCCGGCCGCGATGCAGTGCCGCCTTCGTGGCGGCAAGCGTCGCGCCCGTCACCTCGCACGCCTCATGCAAGCTGAGGCCGAACACATCGATCAGGATCACTGCGCTGCGCTGCGCCGGCGTAAGCCGCATGAAGCTGCGCAGGCTCGCCGCCGCCGCGAGCCGCGTCTCCGCGCTGGCGGAGAGGTCTTCTATCTCGGTCATGTCGGCTTCCGTCATGCGCGAGCGCTCCCGCTGGCGGCGGCGCAGATGATCCTGCGCCGCATTATGGGCGATGCGGAACAGCCACTGCTCGGGACGCTCGACCGTGGCGCCGCCATCATGCGCTGCGAGTGCCTTCACCACCGCCTCCTGCACGATGTCCTCGCCCTCGATCGCCGAGCCGGCCATGCGTGCGGCATAGCGGTGCAATTTCGGCCGCAGGTCGACAAGCATGGCTTCAAGCGCCGCGCGGTCGAATTTCGCTGTGCTCATTCGCCTCACTCTCGCATCGCCGGCCTGTCCTGCCCGGCCGCGTCGCGCCCTTGTCAGGTCGGGACCGCCTCGCCGGCGTTGGCCAGCATATGATAATTGCCGACGATCTTCGCGGCCGACCTAGCAAGCGGTGTCGAGCGCCGCGCGGCGTGATCCGCGCCGAAAGCCTTGAAAGCCTCGAGCCCGGTCAGCGCCGAACTGTCTTCTTCGTAGCCGACGATATGGACGAACTCGCCATTCTCCAGTTCGAGCACCAGGTAGCGCACTGACTGAGGCTCGGTTTCATCCAGCGCCTCGAACACCTTTGCCACCAGCGTCCGGTTCTCGGCGATACCGGCGTCCTTCACGCCGTAGCGGATGAGGTTGTAGTTCATTTGTCGTCTCCTGTTTGACGTGTCTGCGTGAGGAAGACGTTTCGCGTCGCCGAAAAGATCCTCATCGGCTCGCGAATCTTTTTGCCCAGGGCAAACGTCTTCCGCGCGTAGAGGCCGCGCCCGCGGCTGCGACAAGGAGAGACATCATGCATATCCAGTTTGCCGAACTGCCCGTATCCGACCAGGATCGCGCCAGGGCGTTCTATACCCAAAACCTTGCGTGCCAGGTGATAGCCGACCAGTCGATGGGCGATGGCGGCTGGCGCTGGGTGGAGCTGGCGTTCCCCCATGCGGTCACCAACCTGCATTTCATCCGGCGTGGCGATGCGACGCCAAGTGCCGAGCCGGTGCTCGTCCTGGTCGACGATGATGTCGAGGCAACGGTCGCTTCGCTCAAGGCCAAGGGCGTCGAGATCGTCACGGAGCCGCAGGAAGCGCCATGGCAGCCGGGCCGCATCGTCGCCGAATTCCTCGACAGCGAAGGCAACCGCATGGTGCTGGCTAACAGGTAGCAACGTCGCCTCGCGGTCGCGGGCCCATACGGTCAGGCGACCGCCCTGGCCGCGGCCCTTCCTGCGCTGCGGCCGGAAAAGATGCAGCCGCCCAGAAAAGTGCCTTCCAGCGCCGCGTAGCCATGCACGCCGCCGCCGCCGAAACCGGCCACCTCGCCGACGGCATAGAGCCCCGGCACCGGCTGTCCGGCGGCATCGAGCACGCGGCTGTCGAGATCGGTCTGCAGACCGCCCAGCGTCTTGCGGGTGAGCACGTTGAGGCGGACTGCGATCAGCGGGCCGTTTTCCGGATCGAGCATCTTGTGCGGCTTGGCGGTGCGGATCAGCCTGTCGCCGAGATAGGCGCGGGCGCCGCGCAGCGCGGTGATCTGCGCATCCTTGGAGAACGGGTTGTCGAGCTGCGTGTCGCGGGCGCGGATCTCGCGTTCGACCTGCGCCACATCGAGCAGCGGTTCGCCGCCGGCAAGCGCGTTCATCCGTGCCACCAGTTTAGGCAGCTCGGCCTCGACGATGAAATCCTCGCCCTTCTCCATGAAGGCTTTCACCGGTCCCGGAATGCCGCTGGTGGCGCGGCCCAGCACTTGGCGCCAGCTTTTTCCCGTGAGGTCAGGGTTCTGCTCGGAGCCCGACAGCGCGAACTCCTTCTGGATGATCTTCTTGGTCAGGATGAACCAGGAATAGTCGAAGCCGGTTCCTATGATGTGGCTGAGCGTGGCCAGCGTATCGAAGCCGGGATAGAGCGGTACCGGCAGCCGTTTTCCACGCGCGTCGAGCCAGAGCGAAGACGGGCCTGGCAGGATGCGGATCGCGTGCTCGGTCCAGATCGGCGCCCAGTTCTTGATGCCTTCGACATAGTGCCACATGCGGTCGCGGTTGATGATCGAACCACCCGCCGCTTCCGCGATCGCCAGCATGCGGCCGTCGACATGGTCCGGCACGCCGGTGATCATGCGCTTCGGGGGCGCGCCCAAGCGCTGCGGCCAGTTCCTGCGCACCAGCTCGTGATTGCCGCCGATGCCGCCGGAAGCGACGATCACCACTTGTGCGTGAAGCTCGAAATCGCCGACGACGTCGCGCGAGCTCTTGCGGCCGCGGTCGACATTGCTTGCCTCCAGCACGTCGCCGCGCACGCCGGTGACGGTGTTGCCGGAGCGGACGATCTCGTTGACCCGGTGGCGGAACTTGAACCGGACCAGCCCGCGCTTTTCCGCTTCGCGCACGCGCAGGACGAAAGGTTCGATCACGCCGGGTCCGGTGCCCCAGGTGACGTGGAAGCGCGGCACCGAATTGCCGTGGCCGACGGCATTGCCGCCGCCGCGCTCGGCCCAGCCGACCACGGGGAAGAATTTTAAGCCCCGCTCGATCAGCCAGGAGCGTTTTTCTCCGGCGGCGAAGCCGACATAGGCCTCCGCCCATTTGCGCGGCCAGAAATCCTCCGGCCGGTCGAAGGCGGCGGTGCCCATCCAGTCCTCGAGCGCGAGGTCGTGGGAATCGCGGATGCGCATGCGCCGCTGCTCGGGCGAATCGACCAGGAAAAGCCCGCCGAACGACCAGAAGGCCTGGCCGCCCAGCGATTGCTCCGGCTCCTGGTCGACGATGATGACTGTCTTGCCCGCTTCTGCGAGCTCGGCCGCGGCGACGAGGCCGGCAAGCCCCGCGCCGACGATGATGACGTCCGCGTCGTCAGCCATATTTTCTCCCCCAGCCGTCCTTTGGCGAGCTCTCAGACTGGTTCCCAGCCGTCCTTGTTGCCGGCGCGGAAGATGGCGTCGATGACCTTCTGGTTGAGCACCGATTCCTCCAGCGTGAAGACGCGGTCCTTGCCGCCTTGGGCGGCGCGCACGAAGGCTTCGCACTCGAGCCGGTATTGCTGCGTGCCGGGGAAGCGGAACACCTGCGCCTCGGTGTGGTTCTGGTTGTGCAATTCGATGCGGTGATGGTCGTAGAGCCCGGCATTGAATGGAGCAAACACCTCGATGAAACCCTTCTCCCCGTGGAACACCATCACCTGGCGCGCCGCCATCTGCGTCGAAAGATAGAAGGACAGTTCGAAGTCGCCGAAATCGGCGCGGATCGAGGAATAGATGTCGGTGCCGAAAGTCTTGTCGCGCTCGATATTGGCCTGAACGCGGATCGGCTCCTTGCCGGTCGAAAACCGTGTCGACACCGTCGGATAGACGCCGATATCGGGCAGCGCGCCGCCGCCGAGATCGAGCTGGTTGCGCATGTTCTTCGGGTCGACATTGTAGTAGGAAAACGCGCCCTGCACATGGCGCAGCCGGCCGATGGCGCCGCTGGCGATGAGGTCGCGCACCTTGATCCATTGCGGATGGTAGGTGACCATGAAGGCCTCGCAGACCAGCACCTTCTTCTCATCGCGCAGCTTGATCAGCGGCGGAATGTCCTTGGCGTCGAGCGCCAGGGGCTTTTCGACCAGCACATGTTTTCCCGCTTGGATCGCCTTCGCCGTCCACTCGACATGCTGCGAGGTGGGCAGTGGGATATAGACGCCGTCGACCTCCTTGGAAGCGAGCAATTCCTCATAGGAACCGAAAGCATGGCGGGCGCCGAAGCGGTCGGCAAGCGCGCGGGCCTTCGACAGATCGCGGCTGGCGATCGCCGAGAGCACGCCGTTTTCCGAGTCCACGATCGCCGGCAAAAGCTGCTCGCGGCCGATCTTGGCGGTCGACAGAACACCCCATCGGAACATTGTGCTTCTCCATCTCGGTTACGTCGATGGAGGTGTGCCCCAATTCTGGAGAAAAGCCAATGCAGTGCGCCAGCGAGGAACGTCCTGCAGCGGCTAACCCCTTCTGCCCGTCAGCGTCATGTCGAAGTCGACGACGTTGGAATAAAGCGGCGTGCCGACATCCATGCCGTAGCGCGAGCGCAGCACCTTGCCGGTAACGTGGAACTTGATGGTCCCTGACTTCAATCCACCCAGCTCGGCGGTGAACTTTTCCGAAAACGTCTTGCCGCGGGCTGTCAGACGGCCGGTGACCAGGGCCGTCGTGTCGCCGGTGCGTGTCACGTTTGTGGAGCGGAACTGGATCTCCGGGCTGTTGGCCGCGTCGAAGACCGCGTCGGAGCGCAGGAACGCGTCGATGCGGCCCTGGCCGGTGCCGACGCTTTCGGGATAGATGGTGAGGTCAACCTTCGAGCGGCTGACATCGCCGTTGTCGATGCGGATCGTGCCCTTGAAGCGGCCGAAAGCGCCGTCGAAGCCGCCGCCGCCGGCCTTGCCGATGGTGAAGCGTATCGAGGAGGCCGACGGGCTGATCGTGTAGCTGCCGGCGGCCTCGCTGAGCGCCACTGCCGCGTAGACGGGCATGGCAAGGCAAGCGGCAACAGCCGCCAATCCGAGGATGCGCGTATGCATGGAAATGTATCCTATCCTGAGCCAGCGCATTGCTGTCTTCCCGCCACCAACGAACGGGCGGCCCGCTCTATTCCCGGGCTGACGAAGGTGTGATCATACGCGTGAGCACGCTGTCGCGCAGCAGGAAATGGTGGCGAAGCGCCGCCGCCATATGCAACGCCACCAGCGCGATGCCGGCATAGGCGAGATACCAATGCGTTGCCGACCAGAAGCTCTCGGCGGCGTCGGATTCGGTGAGCGGCAGGTTGGGCATGACGAACTGGTTGAACGGCATTGTCGGGATTTCCAGCGTCGAGACCGAAACCAGCGCCCAGCCGGAGAGCGGCAGGGCGACCTGGAAGGCATAGAGCGCGAAATGCGCTAGCGGCGCCGCCTTGCGCTCCAATGTTCCCACCGAAGGCGGGAGTGCCGGCACCGCATTGCCGAGCCGCCAGGCAATGCGCAAGATGATGAGGCCAAGCAGCAGGAAGCCGAAGGATTTGTGCAGCTGGATCAGCTCGAAGGACGTCCGCTGGCTTTCGATCCGCATCATCGCGAAGCCGAGCACGAACTGGCCGATGAAGATGATGCCAATCAGCCAGTGGAGGATGATTGCGGCCCAGCCGTAGCGGGTGGTGGTGTTGATGATGGACTGCATGGTCGAAGAACGCCAGTGATGATCGCTTTCGTCCAACCTGCATCCCAGAGGAGCTATTGTCGATGTAGGCGCTGCCCCTCATCCGCCTGCCGGCACCTTCTCCCCGTGAAGAACGGGGAGAAGGGATGGACTGCAGCCTCGGCGCCTTTCTTGCAACGTTCGAAATTGGCGAAATCATCGAAGAGAGCGCCCCTCTCCCCGTCACTATACGGGGAGAGGATGCCGGCAGGCAGGTGAGGGGCAGCACAAACGTCGGTAAAGTTGAATGCAAACCGAAGTGACCGCTTTGTTTTGCGATCGCCCCACTATCCGCTCACCCTGAAGAAATCGACGAAGGCCCTGAGCGCCGGCCGCATCTGGCGGCGGCTCGGATAGTAGACGAAGAAGCCGTCGAAGGCCGGACACCAGTCCTCCAGCACCCGGATCAGCCTTCCGTCGGCAAGTGCAGCCCGGACATAGGGCTCGAAGACGAAGGCAAGCCCGGCGCCGTCGACCGCCGCTTGCGCGATCAGATGGTCCTCGTCGAGGATCAGCGGCCCCTGCGCCGCGATTTCGATCTCCTCGCCATCCTTTTCGAATTCCCAGCGGTAAAGAATGCCGCTGGAGAAGCGAAAGCGCAGGCAGCGATGGTCGGCGAGCTCGCGCGGATGACGCGGTTTCGGCATGGCAGCGAAATAGGAGGGCGCGCCGACCACCGCGCCACGAATGTCTGGCCCGATGCGCACCGCGATCATGTCGCGCTGCAGGCTCTCGCCGAGCCGCACGCCCGCGTCGAAGCCGCCCTCGACCATATCGGTGAAACGGTCTTCTATGGCGATCTCCAGTACGATGTCGGGATAGGCGGCGGCAAAGGCGGCGAGTCGTGGCGTCAGCACCAGATGCGCGGCGGTGCGCGGCACGGTCAGCCGCAGGTTGCCGGCAGGCCGGTCGCGCGCCTCGACCGCGCTCTCCAGCGCCAGGTCGATCTCGGACAGCGCCGGCCGCAGCCGTTCGAGCAGCTGCGCGCCTTCTTCGGTCGGCGCTACGCTGCGCGTGCTGCGTGCCAGAAGACGCACGCCGAGCCTTGCTTCCAGGCTCGACACCGCGTGGCTGACCGCCGACGGCGCAACGCCGAGCTCGCGCGCGGCACCGCGAAAACTGGCGCATTGCGCGACGGTGGCGAGCACGGCGAGTTGGGATAGGTTGGCGCGGTTCATTGATCTGTTTTATAGAGCAAGTCGTGCAAAAGAGACAGAATTATCGAACGCTCTGCGAGGCGCTATCTCCTGCATATCGCAACAAGGAGATGCGCTATGCAAACCCGCAAGCTAGGAACTGAACTCGAAGTCTTCCCCGTCGGCCTTGGCTGCATGGGCATGAGCTTCGGCTATGGCGGCCAGCCCGAGGCTGAGGCGATCGCCACGCTGCGCCGCGCCGTCGAGATCGGCGTCAATTTCTTCGACACTGCTGAGGTCTATGGGCCTTTCGAGAACGAGATCCTGCTCGGCAAGGCGCTGAAGCCGGTGCGTGACAAGGTCACCATCGCCACCAAATTCGGCTTCAAGATTTCCGAGCACGGTTCGGGCACCGACCGCATGATCGGCGTCGACAGCCACCCCGAGCACGTCAAGGCGGTGGCGGAAGCCTCGCTGAAGCGCCTCGATACCGACGTGATCGACCTCTACTACCAGCATCGCGTCGATCCGAACGTCCCGATCGAGGACACGGTCGGCGCCATGGCCGAACTGGTGCGCGAAGGCAAGGTGCGGGCGCTGGGCCTGTCGGAAGTGAGCGGAGCGACGCTGCGTCGTGCGCATGCCGTGCATCCGATAGCCGCCGTGCAGAGCGAATATTCGCTGTGGAGCCGCGACCCGGAGGACGAGGTCTTCGCCATCTGCCGCGAGCTTGGCATCGGCTTCGTCCCCTACAGCCCGCTCGGCCGCGGCCTGCTCACCGGCACCATCGCCAAACCGGATGTGCTCGGCGCCGGCGACTGGCGGCTCGGCCTGCCGCGCTTCCAGGCCGAAGCCATGGAAGCCAACAACGCCGTCATCGCGGTGCTGGAGAAGATGGCGGCCGAGAAGGGCGTGACGCCGGCGCAGCTGGCGCTCGCCTGGGTGCTGCACCAGGGCGATTTCATCGTGCCGATCCCCGGCGCGCGAAAGATCCGCCATCTGGAGCAGAACACGGCGACGGCCGGGATCGAGCTGAGCGCCGCCGAGGTTGCGGCGATCGGCGACGCGCTGTCGCCCGACAAGGTGGTCGGCAAGCGCTATACCGAAGAACTGCTGGCGCTGGTGAACGGGTGAGCAGCAGGGGCGCATAGCGCTCCTGCTGTCGAGAGGTCGCGCCGACATCCCTACCAAGGCACCACCTCAATCTCCGGCCAGTACTCCTGCGCCCTTCTCCCCTTCGCCTCATGGGTCCGCCGATTGTCCAGCACCCGGTTCGGCACGATGCGGAACGAGAAAATGTCGTCGAGCCCGAACGGCGCAACGAGTTCCAGCCCGCCGTCCTCGCCATAACGCACCCCGACCGCATGCGTCTTCGAGGCGAAATAGCTGATGGATTCTCTCGCGCTCGTGTAGCGCGGGCATTCCTGCCCGAACTTCACCGGATACCACAGATGCACGCGCGCCTGGTTGCGCACCTCGACCGGCAGCGCCAGCCCCTCGAAATGCCGCGCCGCGCGGCGGATCACCGCGTCCTCGGCCTCGTAGGAGAGGTCGGCGTCGTCGAAATAGAACAGGTCGACATCCTTGATGCCGTAGCCCGGCGGTTTGGCGGTCAGGTGGTTCCAGACGCTGTTGTAGAGCGCGCCCGAGACCACCAGCCAATCCGGCAGCGCCAGCGCGCGCACGCGCGCCAGCGTCTCATTGAGCAGCGGGTCGGCCGCGACGATGGCGAGGAAGGCTGCGCGCTGCTCTTCGAAGGCAAGGCCGGAATAGCGGAGATGGTTCATCGCCCTTTGGAGGGCGATTCGCGATCGCTCCGCAATGCTCTACGCGCGCAGCACGCCGCCTGTCTGCTTGTTGACGTTCTCGATGATGCGTTTTGCGAGCGCCTCGAAATCCTCGTCGGTCAAAGTCTTTTCGACCGGCTGGATCGACACCTCGATGGCGATCGACTTCTTGGCCGCACCCAGCGCAGCGCCTTCGAAGACGTCGAACACCGAAACGCCGGTGACCAGCTTCTTGTCGGCGGCTAAAGCCGCCCGCACCAGCGTGCCGGCTTCGACCGACCTGTCGACGACGAAGGCGAAGTCGCGCTTCACCGCCTGGAAGGGAGAAAGCTCGAGCTTCGGCTTGGTGCGCGTCGGCTTGGCCTTCGGTTCCGGCACGGCATCGACATAGACCTCGAAGCCGCACAGCGGTCCGGCAACGTCGAGAACTTCGAGCGTCTTCGGATGGAATTCGCCGAAGGTACCGAGCACGGTCTTCGGCCCGAGCTTGATCGTGCCGGAGCGTCCGGGATGATACCAGGCAGGGCCGCCGGGCTCGATCTGCAGTCGGTCGACCGGCGCGCCGCAGGCTTCGAGCGCCGCGATCGCATCCGCCTTGGTGTCGAACACGCCGACCGGTCCGGCATTGCCGGCCCAGCTGCGGCCGGAACCGTCGAGCTTGGCCGTGCCGCGCCTGACACCGGCGGCAACGCGCCGCTGCTGGTCGGCCATGTCGCCTTCATAGGTGCCGGAGACCTCGAACAGCGCCACGTCGCCGATGCCGCGATCGGCGTTGCGCTGCGCGGCGCTGATCAGCCCCGGCAGCAGCGAGGGCCGCATGTCGGACATGTCGGCGGCGATCGGGTTGGCGAGCTTCAACGCATTCTGGCCGCCGCCGAACAGTTCGGCGTGCTTCGCCGGGATGAACGACCAGGTGACCGCCTCCATCATGCCGCGCACCGCAAGCGCGCGCTTCGCCGCGCGGGTGCGCACTTGCAGCGTGGTCAGGATCTTGCCGTTGACCGCGTCATGCGAGGTCAGCGGCTGGGCCAGGATGTTGTCGACGCCGTGGATGCGCATCACCTCCTCGACGAGGTCGGCCTTGCCGTCGACATCCGGCCGCCAGGACGGCACCTTCACCTCGGCGGCGTCGCCCGAGCTGCGCGGCTCGAAGCCGAGGCGGGTCAGGATAGCGAGCGCTTCCTCCCTTGGCACCTCGATGCCGGTCAGCCGCTTCACCTCCGAGAGCGGGAAGAAGATGATCTTCGGCTTGTGGCCGGCATAGCCCGCCACTTCGATTTCCGTCGGCGTGCCGCCGCAGAAATCGATCACCAGCTTGGTCGCGAGCTCGACGCCCGGCACCATGAATTCGGGATCGACGCCGCGCTCGAAGCGGTAGCGGGCATCGCTGACGATGCCGAGCGTGCGGCCGGTGCGGGCCGTCGTGATCGGGTCCCAGAGCGCCGATTCGATCAGCACGTTGATGGTGTTCTCGTCGCAGCCCGAATGCTCGCCGCCCATGATGCCGGCGATCGATTCGACGCCGTTGTCGTCGGCGATCACGCACATTTCCGGCGTCAGCGCGTATTCGCGCCCGTCGAGCGCCAGCACCTTCTCGCCGTCCCTGGCACGGCGCACGACGAGGTTGCCGGCGACCTTGTTGGCGTCGAAGACATGCAGCGGCCGGCCGCGGTCGAAGGTGACGTAGTTGGTGATGTCGACCAGCGCGCTGATCGGGCGCAGCCCGATCGCGATCAGCCGCTGTTGCAGCCATTTCGGCGACGGGCCGTTCTTCACGCCCTTCACCAGCGTCAGCGCGAAGCCGGGGCAGAGTTCCGGCGCCTCGATCTTGACCTTGACCGGGCACATGCCGTTGCCGGCATGCGGCATGATCGCGCCGCCGGTGAGGCGGCCGAGCCCGCTCGCCGCGAGGTCGCGCGCGATGCCATAGACGCTGGTCGCGTCCGGCCTGTTCGGCGTCAGATTGATCTCGATCACCGGATCGTCGAGATGCGCGTAAGCCGCGAAGCTGGTGCCGATTGGAGCGTCCTCAGGCAAATCGATGATGCCGGTGTGCTCGTCGGACAGCTGCAGCTCGCGCTCCGAGCACATCATGCCGTGGCTCTCGACGCCGCGGATCTTGCCGACCGAGAGCGTCACGTCGATGCCAGGGATATAAGTGCCGGGCGCGGCGAAAGCGCCGATCAGGCCGGCCCGCGCATTCGGCGCCCCGCACACCACCTGCACCGGCGGCTTGCCGTCGCCGGTGTCGACGGTGAGCACGCGCAGGCGATCGGCGTCCGGGTGTTGGACTGCCGTCAGCACCTTGGCGATGACGAAGGGCTTCAGGCTCGCCTTGTCGTCGACATGTTCGACTTCGAGGCCGATCGCTGTCAGCCTTTCGACGATCTCGGCAAGCGAAGCGTCGGTCTCGAGATGGTCCTTGAGCCAGGAGAGGGTGAATTTCATGACTGTGTTCCGTCTGGGTTAGACGATGATGGCCTGGGCACGCTGGTCTTGAGATGCCGCGGCAGGTCGTCAGGCATATGCAGGAAGGGCAGTTGCTCGCGCACATAGGCATGCAGGGTCGGCTTGAAATAGGCCGGCATGTCCATGGCGCCGAGCATGAAGTAGATGTGGCCGTTGAGACGCTCGTCGCTATAGGCGACGGGCGAGCCGCAGATGCCGCAGAAGGAGCGCTCCACCGGGCCGTTCCGGTAGGCCTTCAGCGACTTGCCTTCGAGAGCGACCTGGTCGGCCATGAAGCCGACGAAGGCCGACACCGGCGCGCCGCTGGCGCGCCGGCAATCGCCGCAATGGCAATAGCTGATGTGGTGCGGCTCGGCTGACGCCTCGAACCGCACCGCGCCGCAGCGGCAGCCGCCGGTGTGCGGGGCGGTCACGTCGAGAGCCCCCCGAACAGCGTCGGCAGGTCGAGCGGACGGAAGCCGTAATGCGTGAGCCAGCGCACGTCGGCGTCGAAGAAGGCGCGCAGGTCCGGCATGCCGTATTTCAGCATGGCGATGCGGTCGATGCCCATGCCCCAGGCGAAGCCCTGGTATTCGTCGGGATCGAGCCCGCCGTGGCGCAGCACGTTGGGGTGCACCATGCCGCAGCCCAGGATCTCCATCCAGTCGGAACCTTCGCCGAAGCGCACTTCGCCCGGACGCGAGCGGTCGCACTGGATGTCGACCTCGAGGCTGGGTTCCGTGAACGGGAAGAAGGACGGCCGGAAGCGCATCTTGACGCTCGGCACCTCGAAGAAGGCCTTGCAGAACTCCTCCAGCACCCACTTCATGTTGGCGATGTTGGCTGATCTGTCGATCACCAGCCCCTCGACCTGATGGAACATCGGCGAGTGCGTGGCGTCTGAATCCTGCCGGTAGGTCTTGCCGGGGATGACGATGCGGATCGGCGGCTTCTGCCCCTCCATGGTACGGATCTGCACCGGCGAGGTGTGCGTGCGCAACAGCTTGCGCTCGCCCTTCTCGTCCGGCTGGAAGAAGAAGGTGTCGTGCATCTCGCGCGCCGGATGGCCGTGCGGGAAGTTCAGGGCCGTGAAGTTGTAATAGTCGGTCTCGATGTCGGGACCTTCGGCGATCGAGAAGCCGAGGTCGCCGAAGATCGCCGCGATCTCGTCGATCACCTGGCTGATCGGATGGATGCGGCCGCGCTCGGCCGGCGATTGCCGCACAGGCAGCGTCACGTCGACCGTCTCGGCGGCGAGCCGTGCGGCGATCGCCACGTCCTTCAGCTCCGCCTTGCGCGCCGTCAGCGCCTCGGTGACGCGGTTCTTCAGCCCGTTGATCGCGGGGCCTTTCACCTGCCGTTCCTCGGCACTCATGGCGCCGAGCGTCTTCAGCATTTCGGAGACCGAGCCTTTCTTGCCCAGCGCCGAGACGCGCACCGCCTCGATCGCCTGCTCGTCGGCCGCGGCCGCGATGTCGGCAAGCAGGGAAGCTTCAAGGGTTTCAAGATTTCCAGCGGTGGCGTTCACGGCGAAACTCTCTCGATGGGTAACCGGCATCGCGCTGTGCGGTGCCATCTTGGTTACATCAGGAACAAATTTGGTTGCATCAGGCATAAGAAAAACCCGCGCCAGCCGTGCCAGCGCGGGTTCCCCAAAATCAGATTTGCGTATGCTTGGGAAGCGCTGGCTTAGGCGACAGCGCTCTCAAAAGCATTCGGCGTGGTGTTCTTCAGATATTCGAGCGCGACCTTGGCCTTGGCGACCAGGGCTGCGAAAGCCTGCGGCTCGTGGATGGCCATGTCCGAAAGGATCTTGCGGTCGATCTCGATGCCGGCCTTGTTGAGGCCGTCGATGAAGCGGCCATAGGTCAGGCCATGCTCGTGCACCGCCGCGTTGATGCGCTGGATCCACAGCGCGCGGAACGAGCGCTTGCGGTTCTTGCGGTCGCGATAGGCATACTGCAGCGACTTCTCCACCGCCTGCTTGGCGATGCGGATGGTGTTCTTGCGGCGGCCGTAGAAGCCCTTGGCGGCTTTCAGAACCTTCTTGTGCTTGGCGTGGGCGGTGACGCCTCTCTTTACGCGTGCCATGTCATGATCTCCTTAAACTTATCCAGACCGAATGCTTTAGAGGCCGTTCGGCAGAAAATTCTTGATGACCTTCTTGCCGTCCGGTTCAGCCAGAACCATCGTGCCGCGGGCATCGCGAATGAACTTGTTGGAACGCTTGATCATGCCATGGCGCTTGCCGGCGGCAGCCGACAGCACCTTGCCGGTGGCAGTAATCTTGAACCGCTTCTTGGCGGCCGATTTGGTCTTCATCTTGGGCATTTTGCTTATCCTTTCATGGTGGCTCACGATCGAGCCGATATCGCTTCGGGCCGACCAAAGCCCGAAAAGCAAATGAAACCGCCACGGCATGCCCTGCCGGGCGGTTTTCTTTAGACGGCGGTCCTATAGATCAAAGACGGCTTGCGCGCAACACCTGCAAGGATGCGACGCGCTGTCCGTGATCAGGGTAGGCGGAAGAGCACCGGCAGCACACCTGATTGCTGCGCGCCGTCGATCAGTTCGAAGGCCGGCAGCGCCACCAGGAACACCAATCCGTCGAGCAACGTGTTCAACAGCAGGCGCGGCTTGAAGCTGCCGGTATCGCCTTCCTGGTAGAGCGAAAGGTTGGGAAAGAAGCGCGGCACCTTCGCCAGATAGGCTTTGTAGGGAGCGCCGAGCACTTCCTTGAGATAGCGCTCCTCGCGCAGGATGACGATGTGGAAGGCGCCGGCGCACAGGAGCGCGAAGAGGATGATGCCGGAGAACGAGCCGATCTGCGCGCCGACACCGGCGGCCGCCACGGTCGAAAACAGATAAAGCGGGTTGCGGGTGATCGAATAGGGCCCGCCGGTGACCACCTCGGAGGATTTGCGGCCACCGATATAGAGCGTGGACCACAAGCGCCCGACGACGCCGAGGAAGATCAGCAGCACGCCGAACATCTCGATCGACTCGTGCATCGGTGTGTCGGGAGGGAACGTCGACTGGCCGAACAAGAGTGCCGCAAACAGCACCACGATGAGCACGGCCAGCACGACGCGACGCATATATTGATAGCCGCCCAACCCCTCCATCTGGTTGTCGGGCGGGACCTTCGTTTCATCGACCATGGCCAATCCGATCGTCGCTTTCTTTGCCGGCGATCGGATAGAAAACGGGCGCCCCGCCGATCGTCGGGTCGCCGTGCGCGGCAATTCGGGCGGATTTTAGAGCCCGAAGCCGCGCCGGCCGGTCAATTCTCTTTCTCGAAACCGTGATCGGCGCGACGGATTGCATCGGTCGCGCCGGAATGGTTCCTGGATGAAAAGGAAGGCGCCCTGTCAGCGGGGCGCCAGCACCATCATCATCTGGCGGCCTTCGAGCTTCGGCTCGGCCTCGACCTTGGCGATCGGCGCCACTTCCTCGCGGACCTTGTTCAGGAGCTGCATGCCGAGCTCCATATGCGCCATCTCGCGGCCGCGGAAGCGCAGCGTCAGCTTGACCTTGTCGCCTTCCTCGAAGAAGCGCCGCACGGCCTTCATCTTGGTCTCGTAGTCATGGCTGTCGATGTTCGGGCGCATCTTGATCTCTTTGATCTCGATGACCTTCTGGTTCTTGCGCGCTTCGGCCGCCTTCTTCTGGTTGGCGTATTTCAGCTTGCCGAGATCGAGGATTTTTACGACGGGCGGCTGCGCGTTGGGCGATATCTCGACGAGATCGAGCCCAGCCTCTTCGGCGAGCAGCAATGCGTCGTTGATGGAAACTTCGCCACGGTTCTGGCCTTCGGCGTCGATGAGCTGGACCCGGGGAACCCGGATGTCTCGGTTGGAGCGCGGACCGTCCTTGGTGGGGGCCGCTGCTTTGAAAGGTCTGCGAATGGTCGTGGTCTCCTCGGCCGTTTCGTTCAGGGTTTCTTTGGATTCAAGTCCTTGGACGCGCCTATGTGGTGAGCGCGCGGCCGGAGTCAATAGCACAGCCTCACCAGGAAATCACCTCAAAGCTTGACCTGGAAGCCGCCATCGTCTGCACCAAGCAAAGAAACGTCGCGAGCACTTTTCCACGAACCGCCGGTCGTGCCAAAAGACCGCCCGGGAAGGATGATGTCATGAACGCCAGCGCACCAGTTTTCATCGACGTGGACGGGGCAGAGATCGCCGTCAGGCAGGTGCCGGGCTCGGCACCGGGCATCGTCTGGCTGGGCGGCTACAGGTCCGACATGCTGGGCACCAAGGCCGAGGCGCTGTCGGCCTGGACGGTCCGCGAAGGCCGCGCCTATCTGCGCCACGACTATTCCGGCCACGGCGAATCCGGCGGCGATTTCGCCGACGGCACGATCTCGAAATGGCTGGCCGAGAGCCTTGCAGTCTTCCGCCGCTTCAGCAAGGGCAAGCAGATCCTGGTCGGCTCCTCGATGGGGGCGTGGATAGCGTTGCGCATGGTTCAGGAACTGCGCAAGGCGGGCGAGGATCGCGTGGCCGGCCTCGTGCTGCTTGCGCCGGCGCCGGACTTCACGATCGAGCTGATCGAACCGGTGCTGACCAAGGCGCAGAAGCGCGATCTTTCGAAAAAGGGATTTTTCGCCGAACCGTCCGACTATTCGGACGAGCCCTATATCTACACGCGCGCGCTGATTGAGGACGGCCGGGCGAACCGGGTGATGGCCGGGCCGATCGACACCCACTGCCCGGTACACATCCTGCAGGGCCTGGCCGATCCCGACGTGCCGTCCGGCCATGCGCTGAAGCTCGCCGCGCTTTTGCCGGCCGACGACGTCACGCTGTCGCTGATTCCCGACGGCGATCATCGTCTGTCCCGCCCCGAGGATCTCGACATGCTGCTCCGCGCCGTCGGCGACATGGTCAAGCGGGTCGCTTGAACCATGCGCATTTCCATCCCCATATCCGCCTTCGTCGCGGCGATCGTCGGCTTTGGCGGCACTTTAGCCATCGTCATCGCCGCGGCCAAGGCGGTCGGCGCCACGCAGATCGAGACCGCAAGCGGCGTGACGGCGATCTGCCTGGCCATGGCGATCGAATGCCTGTGGCTGTCCTGGCGCACCAAGATGCCGGTCATCACCGCCTGGTCGACGCCGGGACTGGCGCTGATTGCCGCCTCCAGCGGCTTCACCATGGCGGAAGCCGTCGGTGCCTTCATCGTCACCGGCATCCTTCTGATTGCCACCGGCCTGTTCAAGCCGCTGACCCGGCTGATCGCGATGATTCCGGCCTCGGTGGCTTCCGGCATGCTCGCCGGCATCCTGGTCGGCTTCGCCGTCAATGCGGTGAAGGCCATCCCCGCCGATCCGTGGCTGATCTTGCCGCTGATCGCCGCCTTCTTCGTCATCCGGCTGTTCAATCCGGCATTGTCGGTGCTGGTGGTGTTGATCGGCGGCGGCCTCGCCGCCTTCCTCACCGGGCGCGTCGGCGGCCTGCCGGCGCCTGAACTGTCGACGCTGACACTGGTTGCGCCGCAGTTCACCGCCTCGGCGATCGTTGGGCTGGCCTTGCCGCTCTACCTCGTCACCATGGCCTCGCAAAACCTGTCCGGCCTCGCCGTCCTGAAAGCCGCCGGCTACCACCCGGAGCCCGGCCCGCTGATCGGCGTCACCGGCCTGTTTTCGCTGCTCTCGGCGCCGTTCGGCGCCTCGACCACCAATCTGGCGGCCATCTCGGCGGCGATCTGCACCGGCCCGGACGTCCATCCCGACCCCGCCGAGCGTTGGAAGACCGGGCCGTTCTATGCGCTCGCCTACCTGGTCTTCGCCATCTTCGGCGCCTCGCTGGTGGCGATCTTCGCCGTCCTGCCGCAGAGCCTGATCGTGCTGGTCGCCGGACTGGCGCTGATGGCGCCTTTGGCCAACGCGCTTTCGATCGCTCTCCATGACACGGGCGAGCGCATGCCGGCCACCGTCACCTTCGCGGTGACCGCCTCGGGCCTGACGCTGTTCGGTGTCGGCGCGGCGTTTTGGGGCCTGGTTGCCGGAATGGTGGTGCTTTTCCTCGAAAAACTCAAAAAGCGATAATCATTTCAGCCGCTTCGCCGGTTTTGGACGGACTTGCCTTGAATCGCCGATTTCGCCTTCCCATTTCGATTCCACGCAGCCGGTTTGGCTGTCTCCAACGGAAGGATTGGGAGAATGAACACAACCGCATTGATCCGTCCGGCCTGGACGCCGGCGACCATCGCGCTGATGGTGATCGGCTTCATGGTGTTCTGGCCGCTCGGCTTCGCCATGCTCGCCTACATCATCTGGGGCGACCGGCTCGATGGCTTCAAGCGTGACGTCAACCGCGCCACCGACGGCATCTTCGCCGGCTGCCGCCGCGGCTCCGACAAGGCCGCCCGCTGGGGCCACGGCTCGTCCCGCACCGGTAACGTCGCCTTCGACGACTGGCGCGAGAAGGAGCTCGAGCGCCTCGCCGAGGAGCGCCGCAAGCTCGACGAAATGCTGACCGAGTTCGACGAGTATGCCCGCGAACTGCGCCGCGCCAAGGACCAGGAAGAGTTCGACCGCTTCATGGCTCAGCGCAACAAGCCGACCGCGCCGACCGCCACGGGCGGCTCGACCGGAGCGACAGGGCCGAAGCGCGGCAAGGGCACGAACCTGCTCGACGACTGAGGCCGCGCGACAGGTTTCGGCGTGATAAAACGGCGTCGCGCGAGCGGCGCCGTTTCTTTTTTGTTCTCCATGTAACTTCACTCCACTGGCCGTTTTCCTCGAATCGCGTATCGTCCAGCCATGTCCCTCGGCTTCTTTCGCAATCTGACCAAGCCCAAGCCCGCGCCCGTCGTGGAGCGCGAGCATTGCGTCGCCGGCCGCACGCTGCCGCTCAAGATCGTCGAGAGCGCCAGGGCCAGGCGGCTGACGCTGCGCATCGATTCCGGCGGCCAGGGCCTGCGCATCACCGTGCCGCCCGGCCTGCGGCGCGGCGAGGTCGAGAAATTCCTCGACCGCCATCAGGACTGGCTGGAGCAGCGTCTGGCCAAGGTGCCGATGCGTCCGCAGGTGCGGCCGGGCATCAAGATCCCGATCCGGGGCGTGCCGCATCGCATCGTCCATGAGCCGGCAAAGCGCGGCACGGTCACCATCGCGCGTGATGATCGCGGCCCGCTGCTGATCGTCCATGGCGAGCGCATTCACCTGCCGCGCCGCATCGCCGATCACCTCAAGCGCGAGGCCAAGCGCGAGATCGAGAAGCTGGTGGTGAAACACACCGAGGCGATCGGCAAGCGCGCCAAGGCGATCCGTTACAAGGATACCTCCAGCCGCTGGGGGTCATGCACCTCGGAGGGCAATCTCTCCTTCTCGTGGCGCATCATGATGGCGCCGCCGCCGGTCATCAATTACCTGGTGGCGCATGAGGTGGCGCATCTGAAAGAGATGAACCACGGTCCGAAATTCTGGAAATTGTGCGAAAAGCTCTGCCCCGACACCGACCGCTGCAAGGACTGGCTGAAGCGCAACGGCGGGGCGCTGCAGGCGATCGTGTTCGAGTAGCTTAAACGGCTAGGTCGCGGTCCTTCACACCCCCCTCATCGGCTATCGCCACGGCTTTCGCCAATCTCAAGCGTTGCAGGAAGGGCTAAGCGCCGAAGCTGTTGATCTCCTCCCTTGCGGGGGAGATGGCCGGCAGGCCAGAGGGGGGTGCTGTCCCGCTGGCCTTCCACGATGTGCTGGGGTCGCGCCGGCGTTGACCGCTCAATCGTCATTCGCGGCGTTGAGTTCCTCCGGCCGCAGCCCTTCCTTCCCCGGATGCGGCCAGGGCAAAAAATTCTGGTCGAAGCCGTCGCTGCCGAAATATTCCAGCGCCCGGTGCGCTTCGGCGCCGTTGAAGTCGGAATTCTCCATCAGATGCGCGATCACCTCGCGCGCCTGTGCGATCTTCTGCCTGAGTTCGGCGACGGTTCGGTCGGCCATGGTTCCTGCTCCCGCCTGGATTGCCTTGAATTCAAGTTAGCGCTTTCTGATCATCCGGCAACAGCATGCTTTTTCTCGACTCTTCGGCCGTTTCGTGCCAATTCCGCGCCATGACGCTCGACATCAAGATCTGCGGATTGAAGACCGACGCTGCGATGGCTGCCGCGCTGGCCGGCGGCGCCAGCCATGTCGGCTTCATCTTCTTCACCAAGAGCCCGCGCTTTGTCGATCCGGCTGAAGCTGGCCGCCTGCGCCACGCGGCCGTCGGCAAGGCCAAGGCGGTCGCCGTCACCGTGGACGCTGACGACGCCTTCCTCGACGAGATCGTCGCCAAGATGCAGCCGGATATGCTGCAGCTGCACGGTTGCGAAACACCCGAGAGGGTGGCGGAGCTCAAGGCTCGCTACGGCCTGCCGGTGATAAAGGTGCTGTCGGTCAGCGACGCGGCGGATCTCGACCGGATAAAGCCCTATATCGGCATTGCCGACCGGTTCATGTTCGACGCCAAGCCGCCCAAGGGATCGCAATTGCCGGGCGGCAACGGCGTCGCTTTCGACTGGCGCCTCCTTGCCGGCCTTGACGCCGGGCTCGATTACATGCTTTCCGGGGGGCTCAACGCCGCCAATGTCGGCGATGCCCTGAGACTGGCCAATCCGCCCGCAATAGACATCTCGTCGGGCGTGGAAAGCGCTCCCGGCGTCAAGGATCCGGCGCTGATCGAGCAGTTTTTCCGGGCCGTCAGGGCCGCGCGCGACGAGCGCGCCGCCTGAGGAACCTAACCGAGCATGTCCCGGAAAATAGAATCCGGTTCCAATAGGGACATGCTCAAACATAAGATGCCAGGAGATCGGCGATGAACAAGCCGGCTATGCCCAATTCCTTCCGCACCGGGCCCGACGAGCAGGGCATGTTCGGCATTTTCGGCGGGCGCTTCGTCGCCGAGACGCTGATGCCGCTGATCCTCGATCTCGAAGGGCAATGGAACAAGGCCAAGAACGATCCGGAGTTCAAGGCCGAGCTGCAGAATCTGTCGACGCACTATGCCGGGCGGCCGTCGAAGCTCTATTTCGCCGAGGGCCTGACCAAGCATCTCGGCGGCGCCAAGGTCTATTTCAAGCGCGAGGACCTGAACCATACCGGCTCGCACAAGATCAACAATTGCCTCGGCCAGATCCTGCTCGCCAAGCGCATGGGCAAGCGGCGCATCATTGCCGAGACCGGTGCCGGCCAGCACGGCGTCGCCTCGGCAACCGTCGCGGCGCGCTTCGGCTACCCTTGCGTCGTCTACATGGGCGCCACCGACGTTGCCCGCCAGAGCCCCAACGTCTTCCGCATGAAGCTGCTCGGCGCCGAGGTGCGGCCGGTCACCGCCGGCCACGGCACGCTGAAGGACGCCATGAACGAAGCCCTTCGTGACTGGGTCACCAATGTCGAGGACACCTATTACCTGATCGGCACCGCCGCCGGCCCGCATCCCTATCCGGAGCTGGTGCGCGACTTCCAGTCGGTGATCGGCACGGAAGCGCGTGCCCAGGTGCTGGAGCAGGAAGGCCGGCTGCCGGATGTCATCATCGCCGCCGTCGGTGGCGGCTCGAACGCCATCGGCCTCTTCCATCCCTTCCTCGATGACAGTGAGGTTCGCATCATCGGCGTCGAGGCCGGCGGCCGCGGCCTCGACGGCGTCGAGCACTGCGCCTCGATGAGCGCCGGCTCTCCCGGTGTGCTGCACGGCAACCGCACCTATCTCTTGCAGAACTCGGACGGCCAGATCCTCGACGGCCATTCGATCTCGGCCGGCCTCGATTATCCGGGCGTCGGGCCCGAGCATTCCTGGCTGCGCGATTCGGGCCGCGTCCAATATGTGCCGATCCTCGATGACGAGGCGCTGGAAGCCTTCCAGCTCACGACCCGCGTCGAAGGCATCATCCCGGCCCTGGAATCGGCGCACGCCATCGCCCACGCCATGAAGATCGTGCCGGACATGGACAAGGACCAGATCGTCATCGTCAACCTGTCCGGCCGCGGCGACAAGGACGTGCATACGGTGGCCAAGATGCTGGGTATGGAGATCTGACGATGACGACCCGCATCGACCGCCGCATGGCGAAGCTCAAGTCCGAGGGCCGTCCGGCTTTGGTCACCTACATCATGGGCGGCGACCCGGACTACGGCACCTCCTTGGCCATCATGAAGGCGCTGCCGGGCGCCGGCGCCGACGTCATCGAGCTCGGCATGCCGTTCTCCGATCCGATGGCCGACGGTCCGGCCATCCAGGCGGCGGGCCTCAGGGCGCTGAAAGGCGGCCAGACGCTGGTCAAGACGCTGAAGATGGCGGCCGAATTCCGCGCCGGCGACAACGAGACGCCGATCGTGCTGATGGGCTACTACAACCCGATCTACATCTACGGCGTCGATCGCTTCCTAGCCGATGCCAAGGCCAGCGGCATCGACGGACTGATCGTCGTCGACCTGCCGCCGGAAATGGACGAGGAGCTCTGCATCCCGGCGCTGAAGGCCGGCGTCAACTTCATCAGGCTGGCGACGCCGACCACCGACGACAAGCGCCTGCCCAAGGTTTTGGAAAACACCTCCGGCTTCGTCTATTACGTATCGATGACCGGCATCACCGGCTCGGCCCTTGCCGACACCGCCAAGGTCGCGGCGGCGGTCAAGCGCATCAAGGGTCATACCGCGCTGCCGGTCTGCGTCGGCTTCGGCGTCAAGACCGCCGAGCAGGCCCGGGTGATCGGCGCCTCGGCCGACGGCGTCGTCGTCGGCACCGCGATCGTCAACGCGGTCGCCAATGTGCTCGGACCCAAGGGCGAGAAGACCGCCGATCCGGCCGAGGCCGTCGCGACCTTGGTCAGCGGCCTTGCCCAGGGCGTCCGTTCGGCCCGCCTTGCTGCCGCCGAATAGTCTTCTTAAGTCTATCTTCCAGGACAGGAGCCGAAGCCATGAACTGGATCACCAACTACGTCCGTCCGAAGATCAATTCGATGCTCGGCCGGCGCACCGATATGCCGGAAAACCTCTGGATCAAGGATCCCGAGACCGGCGAGATGATCTTCCACAAGGACCTCGAATCCAACCAGTTCGTCATCCCGGCTTCCGGCCACCACATGAAGATTTCGGCCAAGGAACGGCTGAAATATTTCTTCGACGACGGCAAATACGAGACGCTGGAAAATCCCAAGGTCGTCCAGGACCCGCTGAAGTTCCGCGACGAGAAGCGCTACACCGACCGCCTGAAGGAGGCGAAGGCCAAGACCAGCCTGGAAGACGCTATCCTCAATGCCGCGGGCACCATCGACGGGCTGCCGGTCATCGTCACCGTGCAGGATTTCGCTTTCATGGGCGGCTCGCTCGGCATGGCCGCCGGCGAAGCCATTGTCCACGCCTTCGAGGTCGCCCTGCAGCGCAGGCGGCCGCTGATCCTGTTCGCCGCCTCGGGCGGCGCCCGTATGCAGGAAGGCATTCTCTCGCTGATGCAATTGCCGCGCACCACGGTCGGCGTCGACCGCCTGAAGGAAGCCGGCCTGCCCTACATCGTCGTGCTCACCAATCCGACGACGGGCGGCGTCACCGCGTCCTACGCCATGCTCGGCGACGTCCACATTGCCGAACCCGGCGCGTTGATCGGCTTCGCCGGCCCGCGCGTCATCGAACAGACCATCCGCGAGAAGCTGCCCGACGGCTTCCAGCGCGCCGAATATCTGATGGAGCACGGCATGGTCGACATGGTGGTCTCGCGTCTTGAGATGCGCTCAACGATCGCGCGGCTCCTGAAGATGCTGCTCAAGGTTCCAGCGGCTGAGAAGCCGATCGAGCCGGAGATCCTGCCGCCGGCCCTGACACAACCGGAAGCGCGGCCGCAGGTCTGACGCGACATCGTCCGCCGCGAACCGCGATTGCGGCTCGCCTCGAGCGAGCCTAGGATTCCGCCATGACAACGCTCGCCGCCGATCGCGCAATCGAACATCTGATGACGCTCCATCCGAAAGGCTTCGACCTTTCGCTGGACCGCATCACCCGCCTGCTCGACCGCCTCGGCAACCCACAGGAGCGGCTGCCGCCGGTCATCCATGTTGCCGGCACCAACGGCAAGGGCTCCTGTGCCGCCTTTGCGCGGGCGCTGCTCGAAGCGGCGGGGCACCTCGTCCACGTGCACACCTCGCCGCATCTGGTGAACTGGCACGAGCGATACCGGCTGGCCGCCGAGGGCGGCGGCAAGCTTGTCGATGACAAGATCTTCGCCGAGGCCATCGCGCGCGTCGCCGAGGCCAACCAGGGCCAGAAGATCACCGTCTTCGAGATCCTGACCGCCGTCACCTTCATTCTGTTTGCCGAGCATCCGGCCGAAGCCGCGATCATCGAGGTCGGCCTCGGCGGCCGCTTCGACGCCACCAACGTCATCGCGCGGCCGGCGGTATCCGTGATCATGCCGGTGTCGCTGGACCACGAAGCCTATCTCGGCGACCGGGTCGAGGTGATCGCCGCCGAGAAGGCCGGCATCATGAAACGCGGCTGCCCGGTGGTGATCGGCGCGCAGGAAAGCGAGACGGCGCTCGAAGTTATGATCGAGACCGCCGAGCGGCTGGATTGTCCGACCGCCGTCTACGGCCAGGATTTCCTCGCCTTCGAGGAGAACGGCCGCATGGTCTATCAGGACGAGGACGGCCTGATGGACCTGCCGCTGCCACGCCTGCCGGGACGGCACCAGTTCGCCAATGCCGCCGCGGCGATCGCCGCGGTCAAGGCCGCCGGCTTCGAGATCGGTCACCGCGCCGCCGAGCGGGCGATGGCCAATGTCGCCTGGCCGGCCCGAATGCAGAAGCTGACGCAAGGCAAGCTGGTCGATCTGGCGCCAAAGGGCGCCGAGATCTGGCTCGACGGCGGCCACAATCCGGGTGCCGGAGTGGTCATCGCCGAAGCGCTCGCCGAGCAGGAGGAAAAGAACCCGCGGCCGCTGATCCTCATCTCCGGCATGATCAACACCAAGGACCAGACCGGTTATTTCAGCGCCTTCAAGGGGCTGGCCCGGCATGTCTACACTGTGCCGGTGAGCAAGAGCGACTCTGGGGTGCCAAATGACGAACTGGCGTTGCGCGCCACCGAAGCCGGCCTGTCGGCCGAGCCGGTCAGCTCCGTCGCCAATGCGCTGATGCTGTTGCGCGACAGCTGGGACGGTCCTGCGCCGCGCATACTTATCGGCGGCTCGCTCTATTTCGCCGGCGCTGTATTGGACGAGAACGGCACGCCGCCGACCTGAGCGAAGGTTGCCGAGCCGTAAGGAGCCTGCCATGATCAAGGTAAAGCAGCTCGCCCATGTCTGCATTTTCGCGCATGAGCTGGAGGTGACGCGCAGCTTCTACCGCGACGTCCTCGGAATGGACACGCGGTTCAATTTCCTCCGCGACGGCAAGGTCTTCGGTTTCTACCTCGATTGCGGCGGCCGCAGCCATGTCGAGGTGTTCGAGAAGAGCGAGGCGAGCTACAGCGAGCGCAATCAGATCAACCACTTCTGCCTCGAGGTGGAAGACATCGATGCCGCGATCGCCCACATCCGGTCGAAAGGCGTCGAGGTGACGCCGAAAAAGCTCGCCTGCGACGACACTTTTCAGGCCTGGATCACAGATCCCAACGGCGTGAGGATCGAGCTGTTCGAATATACCGGCAAAAGCGCGCAATTTGCCGGCGGCGACCGCGTCGCCGACTGGTGATCATGCATGTCGCCCAAAATGCGCAGCGGTTTGGGAAACGATATCCAAGCAGCGCTTTCGTGGATCAGTCTGAAATGCCGTTCAGAAATCCCACGGTGAGACCAAGTCGAGGCCGACAGAACCGAAGTCGTTCAGATTGCGTGTCGCCAGCCGACTACCGTTCGCGCGTGCGATGGCTGCAATCATGCCGTCGGGGGCCGACATGCCCCGGCCTTGCCGCCAGGCGCTCCCCATGATCTCGCCATAGGCCAGGGCTGCCTCCTCGGTCAGTCCGAAAATGCGGTCGGCAAAGCGGTGACGCCATTGAGAGAGCCCCTGGTCAAGGCGATCGGCACGCTCGTCGGGTCGTATCTTCTGAATGCCAAAGGCGATTTCAGCAATCGCCACTGTGGGAAGAGCCAGTTCGGCATCGTTCCGGACGAGCCAAGCCATGACGGCCGCGTCCGGCACCTTCTTGAGGGTCTCCGAAATCACATTGGTGTCGACGAAAATCAAAGCTCGGGTCCGGTATGAACTCGGCGGCCTTCGCGGATGATTTTCTCCAGATCAAGGTCTGCGCCATAGTTTGCCGCCAGGCGGGCATAGAAGGTGGATGCGGGTTCGCGCCCCGCTTCACGGATCTCATAGGATTCAAGCGCGCGTTCGACGATATCGGCTATGGAGCGATTTTCGCGACGCGCAAGTCGATGAGCAAGGTCCCGTGCCTTTGCACTTCGGACTGAGAGCTGCGGTTCGGCCATCTGAAAACTCCGCTTGAGGGAGATATAAGCCGACAGGCTCCTGCCATCAAGATGGCAGCTGGTGGCTCGCCATCTTAATTCATTTCAGCTCGATCTCGATGAAGGCGTATTCCCCGTCGTTGGCGTTGATGACGTCGTGCTCGACGCCTTCCCTGCGGAAATAGGGCGCGCCTTGCTTCATCTCGGCGAAGGATTCGCCGTCCTTGGTCACCAGCTTTACCTTGCCGTCCATCAAGGGCACCACGACATAGTCGTGGCCGTGGCGGTGCCAGCCGGTGTTGGCGCCGGGCGCGAAGCGGTATTCGGTGACGATCACCCGCTCATTGTCGACGAAGACGGTGGCCTTGGCTGTTCCGGTCATGGCGCTCTCCTTTTTCTGAAGCAGAGGGCATGACGTGCCCGCGTGCGAGGGCCAGATCGCCGCCAGCGATGGCGCCAAAGAAAAGCCCGGCGCGATGGCCGGGCTCATTCGTCGAATCTTTGGATTGGCTCAGGCGAGGCTGCCGTTGATCCAGTGCGACAGCGCGGTCTTCGGCGCGGCACCCACCTTCATGTCGGCCACTTCGCCGCCCTTGAAGATCATCAGCGTCGGGATCGAGCGCACGCCGTACTGCGCGGCCAACTCGGGATTCTCGTCGATGTTGAGCTTGGCGACCTTGATCTTCGAGCCGAGTTCCTTGGCGATGTCTTCCAGCGCCGGTGCGATCATCTTGCAAGGACCACACCATTCCGCCCAGAAATCCACCACGACCGGCTCCTTGGCGTTGAGCACATCGGTCTGGAAATTGCCCTTGTCGACCTTGACGGTAGCCATGCTGAAATCCTTTCGAAAACTCGGGTTGCACCAAATGTGGTGGTTGTGGCGGTGATGTTCAAGCAGTTCTTGTGTCACGCTCCCGTGAGTCGGGCAAGGGCATCGTCCATGGCCCGTGCCGGCAACTCGATCAGCCGCGGCGCTTCGGTGAAGAGCAGTGCGGCCGTCACCTCGCGGCCCGGATAGAGCGGCTTAAGCAGCGCGCGGTAGAGCGCAAGCTGCAGCAGATAGGCTGGCGGCACTTCGGCCAGGCTGGCCGGCGCCGGCCGGTTGGTCTTGTAGTCGACGATCGACACCTTTTCTTGGGCGACGGCCAGCCGGTCGATCTTGCCGGAGATGGAGCGCAGCTTGCCCTTCACCTCCAGGCTGCCCATGACGGCGACCTCGGCGCGCGAGGATGGTGAGAACAGCGCCCCGAAGCGGCTGTCGGACAGGATCGAGAGCACCGCGTCCAGCGCCTTGTCGCGCTCGCCTGCCGGCCAATCGGCGCCGGCGCGCGCCAGATAGCGCTCGGCGGCGTCTCGCCTTTCATCCTCGCCGATGCCGGGCAGCATCTGCAGCAATTTGTGCAGGGCCAGTCCGCGCATCACCGCAAAGCCGGGCTCGGATTGAGCGTCGAGCACCGGCGAGCGCGTGTCGGGCAGAGCTTCAGTCGTCTCGTCGATCAGCGCCGAAGCGCCGGAAGGCGACAATGGCCGCGGCAATTCCTCATGAGGCGGCAGCGGACGGAACAGGCCGTCCGGCAAAGGCGCGGCGTGCTCGAAAGGTGCTGCCTCATCCGTTCCGGTGAGAGTCACCGGCGGCAGATTGGTCATGTGGAAGCGATGCACCGCCACCTCGGCCGTCGCAGGATGCCGGCGCTCCGCGCTTTCCGGAGCTCCGAGCAGCGCCCGGCTGACAATCGACTGCCAGGTTCCGGTGCTCGGCGCCCGCTTGCCGTGATAGCCGCAGACGATCAGCCGGTCCTCGGCGCGCGTCATGCCGACATAGAGCAGCCGCCGGTATTCGTCGTCGGCCAGCTCGCGCGCCCGCGCCGAGGCCGCCCGCGAAACGCCATTGGCGACGTCGCTGGCCGAGCGCCAGAGATAGCCCTTGCCCTTCCACTCGACGCCCGAGCTTTCGAAGGCCATCAGTCGCGGCAGATGTTGATCGCTGAACGGCGCCGAGCCGCCATCGACCAGGAAGACCACCGGCGCTTCCAGGCCTTTCGCGGCATGCACGGTCATGACACGCACCTCGTCGCGCGTCTGGTCCATCTCGCGCTTGATCTCGGGACCATTGTTTTCGAGCGTCGAGAGGAAGGATTCCAGCCCCGGCAGGCCGGTGCGCTCCTCGGCCAGGCAGAAGCTCAGGAATTCGTCGAGGATGTCGCCGGCTTCCGGCCCGAGCCGCGCCGTCATCTTGCGCCGCAGACCGTCGCGCGCCAGCGTGGCGGCGTAGAATTCGAAGACCGGCTTGAAGGCCACCTCGTTCGCCCAGGCATCGAGCCGGCTGACGACAGCGGCCAAGGCCTCGTCGCCCGCCGCATGCTGCCTCAACGAGCCGATCAGCGACTGGCCCTTTGGCCGCTCGCCGGCGAGCGCCAGCAGGGTCTCCTCGGAAATCTCGAAGATCGGGCTGCGCAGCACGGCGGCCAAAGACAGGTCGTCTTCCGGCTGGATCAAGAAATGGCCGAGCGCGATCAGATCCTGCACGGCGATATGGCCGGGCAGGCTGAGCCGATCGGCGCCGGCGACCGGGATCTGCCGGTTTTTCAGGCTTCGCGACAGCGCATGCACGAAGCGGTCGCGCTTGCGTACCAGGACGAGGATGTCGCCGGCCGTCAGCTTCCGGCCCTTGCCCTCGATGATTTCGCCGTTGCGCAGCCAGGTCTGGATGGTCGTGGCCACATGCTCGGCCACGCGCACGGCCGGCGCGCTGGCGTGGTTGACCGGCAAGGTCCAGTCGTCCGGCTCCTCGACCATCTCGGCGCCGATCGAGGGCCACAGCTCGACATAGCCCGGCGCGTCGGTGCGGATCGCCTTGTGGCTGAGCGGATCCGGATCGTGGCTGATGCCGCGTCGTACGCCCGGCTCGGCAAAGACGCGGTCGACGGCGGCCAGCACGTCGTCGCTCGAGCGGAACGACCAGGTGAGTTTCAAGTCGGCGAAGGAGGCTTCGGCGTCGCGCACGCGCCCGGCAAACAAAAGCCGGCTTTCGGCAAAGGAATCGGGTGCAGCACCTTGGAAGGAGTAGATCGACTGCTTCTCGTCGCCGACGGCAAACACCGTGCGCCGCACCGCCTCGCGCTGGCCGAGCCCGGCAAAGAACTCCTCCGTCAGTTTCTTCACCACTTCCCACTGGTCGGGGCTGGTGTCCTGCGCCTCGTCGAGCAGGATGTGATCGATGCCTTGGTCGAGCTTGTACTGCACCCAGGGGCCGGCATCGGGCCGAGACAAGAGACTGACCGTGCGGGTGATCAGATCGTTGAAGTCGAGGAAGCCGCGGCTACGCTTCAACTGCTCATAGCGCGCGATCAGCCAGCCGGCGACGGTGAGCGCCGCCGCTGTCCCTTCGAGCATGCGGAAGAGCGCCAGCCGGTCCGACACGTCGAGGATTGCCTTGGCCGCCGCAAGGTAGCGCTCGGGCAGTTCGGGCAGCCGGTCGACCAGCGCTTTCTTGAAGATCTTCGGCGGATCGTAAGGATCGCCGTCGGAGCGCAGGAATGCCTTGGCGAGCAGTCGCAGCCGCCGGATCGGATCGGCCTCGGCAAAGGCGCTCTGCGCGTAAGGCAGCACGTTGTTCAGCACCTGCCGCGCGTCGGCGGCTTCCGCGGCGCGCACGAACTCGGCGAACTGGCCTGGCGTGAAGCCCGGCAGCGGCCACACCGAACCGGCGATGTCCTCGCCAGTCTGCCCCGGCCTGAAGCCGAATTCGACAAAGAGCGGCCGGAAATCCCGGTCCTTGCCGATCTTGGCGATGAAGCCGCGCAACTCGTCGCGCTTGCCGACGATCTCGGCGAGCAGCGTGTCGAGCCCGAATTCGCCGCCGCGCTCCAGCACCATGGCAAAGGCTTCCGCCAGGCCTTCGACGCCGGCGCCGGCCCCTGAGATCATGTCGCGGCGCGCATCCGCGAACAGCGAGGCCTCCATCTGCGGATCGAGCATCTCGAAATGCGCGGGGATGTTGGCCTCGAGCGGGAACTGATGCAGCACCGATTCGCAGAAGGCGTGGATGGTCTGGATCTTCAACCCGCCCGGCGTCTCAAGCGCCTCGGCGAACAATCGGCGCGCGCGCCGCAT
Organism: Mesorhizobium sp. WSM4884; assembly: GCF_029625675.1. Lineage (NCBI taxonomy): Bacteria > Pseudomonadati > Pseudomonadota > Alphaproteobacteria > Hyphomicrobiales > Phyllobacteriaceae > Mesorhizobium > Mesorhizobium sp. WSM4884. The sequence continues at coordinate 16,142 of NZ_JARTVO010000023.1, read as the reverse complement.
GGTGTCGCGGTCGGCGCCGCGCCCGTCGAGCGCGGCGATCCTCACCGCGAGTTCGGGGTCGGGCAGCGCCGTCCATTCCGACAGGGTCGAGAACACGCGGTTCGACATGTTGGCGGCGGCGGCGCGTGTGTAGGTCAGGCACAGGATCTTCGACGGATCGGTGCCGTTGAGCAGAAGCCGGATGACACGCTGCGCCAGGACATGCGTCTTGCCCGATCCGGCATTGGCCGAGACCCAGGCCGAATTTTGCGGGTCGGAGGCGCGCGCCTGGCTGGCGGCGGTATCGGAGGGGATCGGATATCTCATCCTTCCGCCTCGTCCTCGCTTGCGCCGCCGGCCGACCATTCGAGCACGCGGGCAAGATGATCATAGTCGCCATCGGCCTCGCCTTCGCGGAAGGGCAGCGCGCGCGACAGATAGCCGGTCGTCGGGTCGGCGTAATGGAAGAGCAGCCGCTCCAGCCGCGCCCAGGCCTCCTCGGCAAGCTCGTTGGCGGTTTTCGGCTTGCGGTTGTATTCGAGGATCGATTCCTCGAAAACCTCGCCATTCGGCTTCAGCCGCACGAAGGCAAGCTGGGAGGGCTCGCAAATGCCGAGCTCCTTGAAGGCGCCGCGTCTGAGCAGCGCGCCTTCGAGCGCAAGCTGCGGCGACAGAAGCGTGTGCGCCTGTGCCTTCGAGGGCGAGGAGCCCGTCTTGTAGTCGAGGATGTCGGCCATGCCGCCGGCGAGCAGGTCGACCCTGTCGGCATAGCCGGAGAGCGTGACGCCGGTGCGACCGACGATGGTCTTCTCGGCATGTTCCTCGGCATGGCGCCTGGCGACGGCGTCGGCGCGGGTATGCTCCCATTCGATGATGTTTTCGGCGAGCTTTTCGAAGCGCGGCCACCACACCGCCTCGATGTCGGGCGGCAGCGCCGCGTCAGCAAAACAAACTCGCCCGGCCTCGATGAGGCCTGCCAGCGCGTCCGGCGCCCTTGGGTCTTCGACCCGCCGCGAGAACAGATGCAGGATGGCGTGGAACAGGGTGCCGCGCTCGGCGGCACCCGGATCGCGGATCACCGCGTCGAGCGGCATCAGGCCGAGGATCCGCCGGGCATAGATCGCATAAGGGTCGCGGCGCAGCGTCTCGATCTCGGTGACCGAGAAATGCTGTGGTCTGAGGTGCAGCGGCGGCTTCGGCTGCGGGCGGGCCGCGAACTCTTGTCTTTCGCCGGCGTCGAGCGCGCGCGCCCAGGCGAGCAGCGCATCGCCGCGCCGGCTAAGTGTCGTCGCCTGGTCCTTGCCGATGAAGGTGAGGATGCGCTGCAGCCAGCGCGACGGCACCGCCGGCGCGTCGCCGGACCGTGCCGAGCGCGTCAGCACTACCGTTTCAGTGCCCATCGCCATCTGGAAGTCATGCGCGGCAAGGCCGATGCGCCGCTCCGGCGGCTCGAGGTCGATGCCGGTTTTCATCAGCCGCGACATGAAGCGGTCGCTCTCCGGTTTGCGCGGCCACACACCTTCATTGAGCCCGCCGATGACGAGCGTGTCGACGCTCTGCAGCCGGGCCTCCAGCGCGCCCCAGATGGCGATGCTTCGGTCGGTGCCTTGCCCCGGCTTGACCGTCTCCGGCGCGATCAGCGCCTCCATCACGTCAGGCCACTCGTTGGCCGCGAAAGTGAAGGGCGATGACGCGGCGACCAGCCCGCGCAGCGCCTCGGCGAGCTTCTCGCCGGCGTCGCCGGCATAGAGCTCGGTCACGCTGCCGTCGGCCGCGCGGCCAAGATCTTCCAGGGCCATGACGCTTGCCCGCGTCAGCGTCGCGATGTCCGCGTGCTCCTCGCCGCGCATCGCCACGAGCAAGGAGAGCGCATCGCTAAGGCGGCTAAGCACATCCCGTGCCTGCTCGATGCCACGCACGGTGAGACGGGGGAACCAGAATGGTTGGCGCCTGTCGCCGCTAAGGTCCACGAGCCGCGTCTCGAAAAGCTCGCCGAGGGAAGCGATATCCGGCCGGCCGGTGCCGCCGCGCAAGGCCACCAGTTCGATCAGTTCGGCCGCCTTGCGCACGGTCTGGCGTTCGAGGCCGAGACCAAGCAGCGGATGCTTGAGCAGCGACAGCAGGCCCACCGGATCGCCTGGCCGGAACGCGGCGCTCAGCGCGAGCCTGAGCAGGCTGGCTGCCGGCGTGTTGGCCAGCGGCGTGCCGCCGGAATCGTCGGCGACGACGCCGAAGCGCAGAAGTTCGGCCGAGACACGCCGCGCCAGGGCGCGGTCGCCGGTGACGAGCGCCGCGCGCTTACCCGGCACGTCCACGGCCCGCTTCAGCGCAATGGCGATCGCCGCCGCCTCGTCGCGCTCATTGGCCGCTTCCACCAGCGTCACGCCGGCCAATGCTTGTTCGACATCAAACGCCGAGAATCGCGGGCGCGTCTCGGTCCAGCGCTCCGTGGTTTCGGCCGGCCGCAGCGCCTCGCCGACAAGGGCCGCGCGCAGCGCGAGCGGCCTCGCCACCGCGCCGATCCCTTCGACGTCGCGGCGCTGGACCTCGATGCTGCCGATCAGCTTGGCCAGGCCGTATTGCGGATGGCCGAGCGTGGCCGGCCGCGCGCCGGTCGCCGTTATCGCAGCGAAGGACGCGTCGTCCAGCTCGCCGTCGAGCCCGGGCAGCACCACGGCGCCATTGGGCAGGCCGGCGATCACGGCAAGCAATTCGGCGGTGGCGGGAATGGAACCGGTCGAGCCGGCGGCGATCACCGGCCCGGCCGGCGGTTTGCGCTTCAGCCGCGCCGCTTCGAGCCGGATCAGCGCGCTGCGGTGCGCGGCCGAATTGGAGCGGTTGCGTTCCTCAAGCAGCTTGGGCCAGTTGTCGGTGACGATGCCGAGGAAATCGAGCGTCACTTGCCACCAGCCGGCGAGGTTGCCGGTGACCAGCGTCGCAAGCTTGGCCCAATCCGTCCCCTCGGTCTCGATCTCGTCCATCAGTCGCGCGAGGTCGCGCGCCAGCCAGATGGCGTCGGCGGCAGAGGTCGGGACGACGAATTCCTCGTTGAAACGGGCCCTGACATGCGCCGGCAGGCTCTCCTTCCAGGCGCGCACCAAAGGTGCCAGCAACAGCAATCGCTCCTGCGCGGCGATGGGCGGCGCAAGGTCTATCGCCGGCGCCGCCTCGGCATCGAAAGCCGCTTGGTCCTCGTCGAACTCGCCGAGCGGCCGCACCGTCGGCAGGATGGCCGAACGACGCCCGCCTTCCAATTGGGAAAGCACCTCGACGAAGACGCCGCGCAACGCTCGCGCGGCGCGCCGCGTCGGCACATAGATAGTCGCGTCGGCCAGTGCCAGCGGGTCGCCGTCGAAGCGGAAACCGGGGATCAGGCGGCCATCGAGCAACGCCTCCGCCAGCGTCGGCAGGAACGGCGCTCCGGGCGGGATGGAGAAGACGCGGCGCGAGCCGCTCATACCGCTTTCGCTAGGGCGCCGGTAACCGCCGCTTCGGCCGCTGGAATGGCATCCGGCGTGCCGACGGTGATCCAGCGGCCTTGCATCGCCATCCCGAACAGGCGGCCGTCGGCGATCGCCTTGTCGAAATAGACGTTGAGCGAGTGCGAGCCCGTCGGCGCGTCCTTGAAGATGCGCGGATGAATGATTGCGGCGCCGGCATAGATCAGGCCGGCCGGATCGCCCTTCGAACGCCGGAGCGTGCCATCCGGCGCCACCAGGAAGTCGGTGCCGACACAGTGTCCTGTCGCTGAGTCGAGATCGGTGAGCATCAGCAGAATATCCATTCTGGCGGCGTCCCATGCAAGGGCAAGGCGATCGAGGCTGGGCTCGCCGCTGTCGATCCAGAAGGTGTCGGCATTGATGATATAGAAGGGCTCGCTGCCCAAGAGCGGCAGCGCCTTGACGATGCCGCCCGCCGATTCCAGCAAGGCTTCGCGCTCGTCGGAAATGACGATCTTCGGCACCCGGCGGCCGGCGACATGGGCGATGATCTGCTCAGGCAGATAGTGGACATTGACGATGGCCCTGGTCACGCCGGCAGCTTCCAGGCTGTCCAGCCCCCAGTCGAGCAAAGTCTTGCCGGCGATCTTCACCAGCGGCTTCGGCATCGTGTCGGTGATCGGCCGCATGCGCTTGCCGAGGCCCGCGGCAAGCACCATCGCCGTCTTCGGCTTCATGGCGAGCGTTCCTCCAGTAGGCCGTGGGCCACGTAAAACTCCTTCAACTGGCCAAGCGCCGGGTGCGCCAGCGCCCGCCTCAGATAATCGCGGATGCGCGGCAGATGTTTGAGATAGTAAGGCTTGCCGTCGCGCTTTTCGAGCCGCACGAAGATGCCGAGGATCTTCGAATTGCGCTGCGCCGCCATGATCGCATAGGCCTCCGCGAAGCCTGCTTCGTCGAATGGACCTGCCGCGCGCCGCGCCGCGGCATAGGCCGCGACCGTCCGCCGCTCGATTGCCGGTGAGACCGTGACGCGCGCGTCCATGGCCAAAGAGGCGACATCATAGGCGGCTGGCCCGATCAGCGCGTCCTGGATGTCGACGATGCCCAGCCGATCGAGGCCCGAACGCTCTTCACGCCAGATGATGTTGGGCGAATGAAAATCGCGCAGCATCAGCGTGTGTTCCTTGCCCGCAAGCCGGTCGAGCAGCGCGCTCCATTCCTTGTGGTAGCCGGCCCGCAATTGATCGCTTGCCGGTTTGCCGGTGACCATCGGCACATACCAGTCGACCAGAAGGTCGGCCTCGATCAGCATCGCCTCACGGTCGAAAGGCGGCACGTCGTGGAACACGCCCGGTGCGGCCTCCATGCGGCCCGGCCACACCTTGCCATGCATTATGGCGAGCAGTTCCGCTGCTGCTTCGTAGCGTTCGGCGATCGGCTGGCCGTCGCTGCCCAGGAAACCTTCCGAGCCGAGATGTTCGAGCAGCAGGAAGCCTTGGTCGAGGTCCTGGGCATGGATCACCGGCACGCTGATGCCGGCGGCGAGCAGTGCCCGGTCGATGGCGACGAAGGCGGTGACCGATTGCGCGGTGTGGGCGATCACCGCATAGGGCTTGCCGTCGCGCACCGGTGGACCGAGCACGAGGCGCGGCGAGTTCATAAGCACGCGCGGCGTCTGGCCCGGAAGCGAGACGCTCTCGTAGGAACGGGCGGACGCATCGCCGACGAAATGACGACGGCTCGCCTCGCCCCATCCGGCCGAGGTCAGAAAGTCGCGCATGGCGAGCGAGCGCGCCACGCGCTCGAAGCTGGGTCCCTGCCCGGAGATCCTTGCCGACCGGCCGGCGCCTTGTTCGGCAAGCTCGACCTCGAGCGCCTTCGCCGGCAGCTGGTCTCCGGCCCGCTCCGGCCATTCGATCAGCGCTGCGCCTTGCGAAAGCGCGTCGTCGAGGCCGAGTTCGTCGAGCTCGTCCGGCGAGGAGAGGCGATAGAGGTCGAAATGATGGACCGGTATCCGCGTCTCGTAGCTTTGCACCAACGTGAAGGTCGGGCTCGGCACTTCGAGGCTGGCATCATCGGCAAGCGCCCTGATCAGGGCTCGCGCCAGCGTCGACTTGCCGGCGCCGAGATCACCTTTGAGCGCGATCGCGTCGCCTGCCCGCAGCGCCATGGCAAGGTCTTCGCCAAGCCTTGCCGTCGCCGCCTCGTCGGCGAGAAAACGTTCCAATATCGTCTTTGCCAAAGCGCGTTACTCGGCCGCTTCGCGGATGCCGCCCAAGGGCGTGTCTGGGAAGGTGCAGATGACCGTCGTGCCCTTGTCAATGCCGGTCTCGATGCGCACCGTTCCGCCATGCAACTCGACGAAGCTCTTGACGATCGAGAGCCCCAACCCGGCGCCGCGCCGGCGGCCGCCATTGGCGCGCGGCTCGAAGCGGCGGAAGACCGATTCCAGCACGTCCGGCGGCATGCCGGGTCCGTCGTCGTGGACGGAGAACTCGACGCCTTCCGTCAGCCGACGGCAGGTGAGCTTGATCGTGCTCGCCTCCGGCGCATAGTTCGCGGCATTGCTCAGGAGATTGTAGAGGATTTGGCGGACGCGGATCTCGTCGCCATGGAAGCTCTTCGGCGCCGCCGCCGCGTCGACCTCGAGCTTGATCTGGTGCTCCTCCAGCCGGTCGGCGACCAGCTCGGCGGCCGCCGCGATGGTCCTGTCGATGCTCATCTCGGAAATGTCGAGCTGCATGATGCCGGCATCGACCGTCGCCAGGTCCAGTATGTCGTTGACGATGGTGAGCAGCACCGAGGACGACGAGCCGACATGCTCGACATATTCGCGCTGCTTCGGCGTCAGCGGCCCGGTCGCGGGCAGCGACAAAAGCTCGGTGAAGCCGATGATGTTGGTCAGCGGCGAGCGCAGTTCGTAGGAGACGTGCTGCACGAACTCGTTCTTCAACTGGTCGGACTTCTCCAGCGCCTCGTTTCTGTCCTTCAGCGCCCGCTCGACATTGACGGTGTCGGTGACGTCGACGAAGGTCATCATCACCTGCCCGTTGGGCAGGTGGATTACGGCATAGCTCAACACCGTGCCGTTGACGAGTTCGGTCTGGCCGTGGCGGTCGCGGCGCTCGTCGTCGAAGCCGGTGATGGCGGCGACGAAGCCGCCCCACGGGCTGTCGGAAGCGCGCTGGTCGCAAAGGTCGCGGATCGCCGAGACGTGCACGTTCGGCTTGATCGCGTCCGGCGACAATCCCCACAGCGCGACGAAGGCGGGGTTGGACAGGCGAAGCCGACCGTCCGGCCCGAACACCGCCACGCCTTCCGCCAGATTGTCCAGCGTCTCGCCCTGCACGCGCACGGCGGTCTGGTAGCGGCTTTCGAGATCGATCTTCTCGGTCAGGTTCTCGAATACCCAGGTGACCCCGCCCTTGGGCTGCGGATTGGCCAGCACGCGGATCGTCTTGCCGTCCGGCAGGTGCCACCAATGCTCCTGCGATTCGACGGCGCGATAGGCGCCGAGCAAATTCTCCTTCCAGCGCCGCCATTCCGGCTGCTCGGCGATCTTGCCGTCGCTGCGCAGCCGGTCGAGCAGCAGCGCGTTGGACGGGGCGCTGTGCAGGAAGCCGCTGTCGAGACCCCACAGCTTCTGGAATGCCTGGTTGAAGAAGCGCAGCTTCTCGTCGGCATCGAAGATCGCCACGGCCGTGTTGAGCTGGTCGAGCGTGTCGGCGTGGCTGCGCACCGTCCGCTCGTATTCGGCGCGGATCGTCTCGATGGCGCTGATGTCGCAGGCCAGTCCCGCCGAGCCGTCGGCGCTGGCGAAATCGGTGACCGAAAACATCCGGCGATCGCCGTCGATCACCGTCGACAGATTCTGCTCGAAGACAGGACGCGACTTGTGCTGCTCGGTGATCTGCTCGCGCGCCTGTCCGCCGAGGAACTCCTTCGCTTCGCGCACGGCGGCGCCCGCGCTTTCCGCTTCCACCGCCTCGGCATAGGCGCGGTTGACCCAGGTCAGCCGCCCGTCGGCCGAGCGCAGCCATGTCGGCATCTTCAGCGCATCGAGCAGACCGAGCATGGTGTCGTAGTCGGCGCTGAGCCGTTGGTTTTCGATCGTCAGCCGCGCCTGGCTGCGCAGCGTTTCCGACAGCGAGATGAAGCGGACCAGCACATGCGCGGCGCTCTTGCGGCCATGCACTTCCAGCGGCATGCCCGCCTGCGTTTCGATGACGAGGTCGAAGGCCTTCGCCTTGTCGCGGAGCCCAGCTATGGCGTTCTCGAGCGCCGCGGCCGAGCGCGGCATCAGCCAGCGGCCGAAGGCGAGGAAGGCGGACCTCTCGTCCGGCGCGCCGCTTTCCAGCGGCAGGCTGCCGATCAGCTCCGGCTTTTTGCTCTCGGAGGACCACACGACGACGCGCTGGTCGCGCAAATTGAGCAGGGCCTCCGAGCGCTGCAGGGCCGCGTTCACGTCGGCGATGCGCGCCCTGAGCTGGACATTTTGCGATGCCGTCCGCGCCCGCTCGCGGATCAGGAAGATGGCCGAGACAAGTGCCGCCCCCATGACACCGGCGAACATCGCTAGCTGCATCACTTCGACCGTGCTGAGCGGCGGAGCTGCCTTTTGCGCCATGACGGTATCGGCACGCGCCGCAAGGCCAAGCAATGGGCTGGCAAGCGTGGCGGCGGCAAGAAACGCGCCCAGGCGCGCGCCCGCACGCCACGGGAAACCGCCGCCCGTCGCGGCGGAGCCGGTCGTGATCGAATCCTCGTGGCCGCCGGAAACGGCCGTTCCCGCGCGTAGCGGGTTATCCCCCGGCATGTCTTGGTCCTCTTCGCCGCTTGAATGCAGGACCGCCCTGAATGCGTCCCCGGCCCTTCATGTCCCCGGACCGCGAATCACAACAATAACGCCTGCCGGAATCGGCGTGAAGAATCATAGGCGCAAAAAGTGAAGCCGGGCGGAATGTCAACACCCGGCTTCAATATATTGTAGATATTTTCGCTTTGGTTAATAGCGGTAGTGTTCCGGCTTGTATGGACCCTGCGGCGTCACGCCGATATAGGCCGCCTGCTCGGAAGACAGCTCCGTCAGGCGCGCGCCAAGCTTGTCGAGATGCAGCCGCGCCACCTTCTCGTCGAGGTGCTTGGGCAGCACATAGACCTGGTTCTGGTACTGGCCGTGCTTGGTGAAGAGCTCGATCTGCGCCAGCACCTGGTTGGTGAACGAGGCCGACATGACGAAGCTCGGATGACCCGTGGCATTGCCGAGGTTGAGCAGCCGGCCTTCGGACAGAAGGATCATCCGCTTGCCGTCCGGGAAGGTGATCATGTCCACTTGCGGCTTGACATTGGTCCATTGCAGGTTGCGCAGCGACGCCACCTGAATCTCGTTGTCGAAGTGGCCGATGTTGCCGACGATCACCATGTCCTTCATCGCCCGCATGTGATCGAGCGTGACGACGTCCTTATTGCCGGTGGTGGTGATGACGATGTCGGCGGTGGGGGCCGCGTCTTCCAGCGTGACGACCTCATAGCCGTCCATCGCCGCCTGCAGCGCGCAGATCGGGTCGACCTCGGTCACCTTGACGCGGGCGCCGGCGCCGCGCAGCGAAGCCGACGAGCCCTTGCCGACGTCGCCATAGCCGCAGACCACGGCGACCTTGCCGGCCATCATGGTGTCGGTGCCGCGGCGGATGCCGTCGACCAGCGATTCCTTGCAGCCGTATTTATTGTCGAACTTCGACTTGGTGACGGAGTCGTTGACGTTGATCGCCGGGAAGGGCAGCAGGCCCTTCTTCTGCAACTGATAGAGCCGGTTGACGCCGGTGGTGGTCTCCTCGGTGACGCCGCGGATAGCTTCCTTCTGTTTGGTGAAGAAGCCCGGTGAAGCCTTCATGCGCTTCTTGATCTGGGCGAACAGGATCTCTTCCTCTTCGCTGCCGGGATCGGACAGCACGTCCTCGCCGGCCTCGGCGCGGGCGCCGAGCAGGATGTACATGGTGGCGTCGCCGCCGTCGTCGAGGATCATGTTGGAAGTGCCGCCGTCGGCCCACTGGAAGATCCGGTCGGTGTAGTTCCAATAGTCCTCCAGCGACTCGCCCTTGATGGCGAACACGGGAACGCCGGCCTCGGCGATGGCAGCGGCGGCATGATCCTGGGTCGAGAAGATGTTGCAGGAGGCCCAGCGGATATCGGCGCCCAGCGCCTTCAGCGTCTCGATCAGCACCGCCGTCTGGATCGTCATGTGCAGCGAGCCGGTGATGCGCGCGCCCTTGAGCGGCTTCTTGTCGCCGAATTCCTCGCGGCAGGCCATCAGGCCCGGCATTTCGGTTTCGGCGATCTCGATCTCCTTGCGGCCCCAGCCGGCAAGCGAGATGTCGGCGACCACATAGTCCTTGCTACCCGTCATGGCAGTGCTCCGGTGTGATTGTCTCAAAGGCGCGCCGGCGCCGGGACGGCGCATGAAGGGGCGCGGATTGCCGGCCTGACTAGCAGATCGGCCGTCAAACGACAATGGGATATAAAGAAATCTTTATTCGTGCATGTCTTTGCATCAATGCATGTCGCCCAAAAGTGCGCAGCGGTCTTTGGGGGCAACGACATGCACAGACAAAACAGCATGTCGCCCAAAAGTGCCCAGCGGTTTTGGGGCAACGACATGCATAACTAAAAACTCAGATTTCCTCGCCGAAGCGCGAGGCGACCAGCTGCTCCAGCGCATCCATGGCCGGGCCGGCTTCCGGACCGGTGGCGGTGACGCGGATCGAATAACCAGGGCTTGCCGCCAGCATCATGAGGCCCATGATCGACGTGCCGCCGACCTTGACGCCGTCCTTCTCGACATGGATGGTGGCGTCGAAGCCGCTGGCGACCTGGACGAATTTGGCCGAGGCGCGGGCATGCAGGCCGCGCTGGTTGACGATCGGAAACTCCCGCACCACCTCGTCCCTCTGCGGTGCCTGGGCGTTCATTTGCTGCTCAGAAGCTGGCTGGCGACGTTGATGTATTTGCGGCCGGCGGCCTGCGCCTCGTCGAGCGCGGCAGCCATGTTGTCGCCCTTGCGGACCGAAGAAAGCTTGATCAGCATCGGCAGGTTCATGCCGGCGATCACTTCGGTGCGGCCCGATTCCATCACCGAGATGGCGAGGTTGGACGGCGTGCCGCCGAACATGTCGGTGAGCACGATGACGCCGGCGCCGCTGTCGACGCGCGCCACCGCGTCGACGATGTCGGCCCGGCGCTTCTCCATGTCGTCGTCGGCGCCGATCGCCACGGTTTCGAAATTGTCCTGTGGCCCCACCACATGTTCTACGGCATGCCGGAACTCGGTGGCGAGTTGACCGTGCGTCACGAGCACGAGTCCGATCATTCTTTGGTGGCTCCCGTCATCGCCGCTTCACAGGCGTATTTTATGTTCGCCAACCATTCCAGGCGGCGGGAGCGCTATCTTGTCGACGCACGGCCGGTTGACAAGCCCAAAATTGCGACGGCCCGGGCCATTTTGACGCATTGCAGCAAAAAATCCGGACCGCCTCATGAAAAAGGCTGTATCGAGAGCCGCGCCATCACGGCCGGCACGGCCGTGGCGGCATTGCGTTCGGCAAGGTCGATGCGCGGCACCGCGCAGCCGGCGACCGGCTCGCTGATCTCTTCTTGGAAACGGGCCATTTCCCCTTTCGGCACCAGCCGGATATGGAGGTCGATCACGCCGCCCGGTTCGAACGGCAGCGGACTTGGAATGAAGCCCGGCACTTCGGCTAGGCCTGCGATGGTGGCCGGCGCCCGGCAGACCAGCCGTCCGTGATGCGGGGCGGCAAGCAGCCTGTCGTCGCCGATCAGCCGCGAAAACAGGCCACGGATCCGGCAATGGTCGATGAGCGTCAGCGCCAGCGTCGTCTTGCCGGCGCCGGACGGCCCGGTGATGAGGACGCCGCACTCGCCGATCAGGATCGCCGTTCCGTGGATGTTTTCAGGCTTCGCCGCAGGGTCGGGCATGATCGTGTCCTGGTATCTCCCTTGGTATCGTGAAGACTGGGGAACCGGAGATCAGCCTTCGGCCGGCAGCGTCACCACGAAGCGCGCGCCCTTGATCTCGCCCGGCTTGGTGCCGGGGATGTTTTCCGCCGTCAGCGTGCCGCCATGTGCCTCGACGATCTGGCGGCTGATCGACAACCCAAGGCCGGAATTCTGGCCAAAAGCCTCGCCGGCGGGCCGGTCGGTATAGAAGCGCTCGAAGATGCGGTCGATCTTTTCGGCCCTGATGCCCGGGCCGTTGTCGTCGACGGTGACGATGTTGAACTTGCCGGCGCGCGCCAGCGAGATGGTGATGTGGCCGTGTTCCTCGGGAACGAAGGAGCGGGCGTTCTCGATCAGGTTGGTGATGACCTGGCCGATCCTGAGATCGTGGCCGGTCACGACATAGCCTTTGATGCCCTGCGGCAGCTTGGCGACCTTGAGCTCGATCTCGACCGCCTTCTTGTTGCGCGTCGTCTCGCGCGAGACCGCGATGAGATCGGTGATGAACTTCTTCAGATCGACCGCGGAGGCATCCTCGCGTGCCAGTTCGGCGTCCAGGCGCGAGGCGTCGGAAATGTCGGTGATCAGCCGGTCGAGCCGCTTCACGTCGTGCTGGATGATCTCCATCAGCCGCCCGCGCGAATTCTCGTTCTTGGCCAGCGGCAGCGTCTCGACGGCGCTGCGCAGCGAGGTCAGCGGGTTCTTGAGCTCGTGCGAGACGTCGGCGGCGAAGCTTTCGATCGCCTCGATGCGCGCATAGAGCGCGTTGGTCATGTCGCGCACGGCGATCGATAGGTTGCCGATCTCGTCCTGCCGGTCGGAGAAGTCCGGGATTTCCTCACGGCTCTTGACGCCGCGCCGCACCCGGACGGCGGCGGCGGAGAGCCGCCGCAGCGGATTGGCGATGGTCGAGGCCAACAGCATCGACAGGATGGCGGTGACGAGGGCCGCGATGCCGAACACGCGCAGGATCGCCTTGCGTTCGGCCGCGACGATCTTGTCGATGTCGCCCCCTTCGGTGGACAGCATCAATACGCCGAGCACGGCGCGGAAGCGCTGGATGGGCACCGCCACCGAGACGATCTGCTCGCCCTGCTCGCTCACCCGCACGATGGTCGAGGGGCTGCCGGTCAACGCCTTGACCACCTCGGGGAAGGCCGCGCCGTTGCCGCCGGGCTGTTCGTGATAGACGGGCAGGTCCTTGTTGCGGAAGAAGTCGAAGACGAATTTCTCGACGCGCTCCAACAGATCCGGCTGCTCGTCGTCGACGGGCGGCAGGTCGTAACGCAGGATCTGGCCGCGCGAATAGAGATGGCGCGAATCGAGCAGGAGGTTGGCGTCGCGGTCATAGATGCGGGCGCGCGTGCGGGTCGGCGAGATCAGCCGTCTCAGCACCGGCGCCACGCGCTCGGGATTGATCGGGAAGTCGAGATTGTCGAGCTGGTCGGAACCCGGCCCCAGGCTTTCGCCGGCCTGCAGCTCGAGCAGCTTTTCCGGATCGATGCTGATCGAGTCGGTCTCGACCGTCGCCGAGGCCGCGATGGCGCCGGCGATGATCTCGCCTTGCGTCATCAGACTTTCGACGCGCGCGTCGATCAGCCCGTCGCGGAAGGTGTTGAGGTAGAGAATGCCGGTGACCAGCACGGCGAGGCCGGCCAGGTTGAGGAACAGGATGCGCCGCGTCAGGCTGGAGAAGATGTGGTGGCCGAGAAACCGGCGCATCGGCACCGTGATTTTCGACACGAACGCGGGCACGATCCGCGACGGGCGCTTCGCCGCGCCCGCCCGCCTGCCTCGCTCTACTTCCACTGCCATCAACTAGCAGTCCCTGTTTGGTGAATGATGAATGGTGAATGGAAAAATGGGGCGCTTAAGATAGAGCCAGTGGGCCGCTCGCACCATTCACTATTCACCATTGACCATTCACTATCTCAAGCTTCGCGGAACCGGTATCCGACTCCGTACAGGGTTTCGATCATCTCGAAGTCGTCGTCGACGGCCTTGAACTTCTTGCGCAGCCGCTTGATGTGACTGTCAATGGTGCGGTCGTCGACATAGACCTGCTCATCATAGGCCGAATCCATCAGCGCATCACGGCTTTTTACCACGCCGGGGCGCTGCGCCAGCGAATGCAGGATGAGGAACTCCGTCACCGTCAGCGTCACCGGCTCGCCCTTCCAGGTGCAGGTGTGCCGCTCCTGGTCCATCACCAGCTGGCCGCGCTCGAGCGAGCGGGCCTGCTGGCTGGGCGCCTTGGCGGCTGCCTCACGGGCGCTGGTGCGGCGCAGCACCGCGCGCACCCGCTCGACCAAAAGACGCTGCGAGAACGGTTTGCGGATGAAGTCGTCGGCGCCCATCTTGAGGCCGAACAATTCATCGATCTCGTCGTCCTTCGAGGTCAGGAAGATCACCGGCAGGTCGGATTTCTGGCGCATCCGGCGCAACAGCTCCATGCCGTCCATGCGCGGCATCTTGATGTCGAGGATGGCAAGGTTCGGCGGGCGAGCCGCCAGGCCTTCCAGCGCCGACGCACCATCCGTGTAGGTTTCGACGCGGTAACCCTCGGATTCGAGGGCGATCGAGACCGAAGTCAGAATGTTGCGGTCGTCATCGACAAGCGCGATAGTTGCCATTTCAAGCGGCTCCCTCATGAGCTGTCCCTTCTGTCGTCGAGAAGGGGCTTTTGTGGACAAATTGGGTACAAAATGTGGCATGGCCCCTCTCCGAAGTCACGGGCGGCCTGCCGCTACATACGATCGCACCCGACACGGGATTGGACGAACAAAGCGTGCCAATCCTTTGGGCAACCTCAGTGAGTTTTTGCACATCTAAACGATTTAAACAACTTTCAAATTTTTTAAATCGATTAATGATTTGATATCATTTGGCTTTTCTGGTTCTGAACCTTATCGGCCCATCTGCGGCTCCGAAAACCCACCGGTCGAACGCGGCCAAATCCAGAGAGGAAACTTGATGTCGGAAGCCGGCAAACGCAACCCCGACTGCGCCATTGGCGCCATCGGCCTGAAGACCACGGGCATGGTGCATTACAATTTCGGCGCCGCCGAGCTTTATGAGGAAGCGATCCGCCGCGGCGAGGTGAAATTGACGGTGCAGGGCGCGCTGGTTGCCGAGACCGGCCAGCACACCGGTCGCTCGCCGAAGGATAAGTTCGTGGTGTGCGACGACAACACCGGCCCGCATGTCTGGTGGGATAACAACAAGGCGATCTCGCCGGCGCAGTTCGAGGCGCTCCATGCCGATTTCCGCGCCCACGCTGCGGGCAGGGATCTCTATGTGCAGGACCTCGTCGGCGGTGCCGACGCGGAGTTCCGGTTGCCGGTCCGGGTCGTTACCGAGCTCGCTTGGCATTCGCTGTTCATCCGTAATCTCCTGATCCGCCCGGAAGCTTCGGAACTCGAACGCTTCCTGCCTCAGATGACCATCATCGACCTGCCGTCATTCCGCGCCGACCCGGCCCGCCACGGCACCCGCGCCGAGACGGTGATCGCGGTCGATCTGACCCGCAAGATCGTGCTGATCGGCGGCACGTCCTATGCCGGCGAGATGAAGAAGTCGGTGTTCACCGTGCTGAACTACCTGCTGCCGCAAAAGGGTGTGATGCCGATGCATTGCTCGGCCAATGAGGGACCCGCCGGCGATGCGGCCGTCTTCTTCGGCCTGTCGGGCACCGGCAAGACGACGCTTTCCGCCGACCCGGCGCGCACGCTGATCGGTGACGACGAGCACGGCTGGGGCCCGCACGGCATCTTCAACTTCGAAGGCGGCTGCTACGCCAAGACCATCAGGCTGTCGGCCGAGGCGGAGCCGGAGATCTTCGCCACGACGCAGCGTTTCGGCACGGTGCTGGAGAATGTGGTGCTCGACTCTGCCCGCGTACCGGATTTCGACGACGGCAGCCTCACTGAAAACACCCGCTGCGCCTATCCGCTGGACTACATTCCCAATGCCTCGAGGACCGGCCGCGCCGGTCATCCGAAGAACATCATCATGCTGACCGCCGACGCTTTCGGTGTCATGCCGCCGATCGCCAGGCTGACGCCGGCGCAGGCGATGTACCACTTCCTCTCCGGCTACACCGCGAAGGTCGCGGGGACGGAGAGGGGTGTCACCGAGCCCGAAGCGACATTCTCGACCTGCTTCGGCGCGCCCTTCATGCCGCGCCATCCGTCCGAATACGGCAAGCTGCTGCGCGAACTGATCGCCGGCCACGGCGTCGATTGCTGGCTGGTCAACACCGGCTGGACAGGCGGCGCCTACGGCACCGGCCGCCGCATGCCGATCAAGGAGACGCGCGCCCTGCTCGGGGCCGCTCTTGATGGCTCGCTCAATGCCGCCGCTTTCCGCACCGACGCCAATTTCGGCTTCGAGGTGCCGGTGGCGGTCCCCGGCGTCGACGGCGCCATCCTCGATCCGCGCTCGACCTGGGCCGACAAGCTGGCCTACGACCGGCAAGCCGCGAAGCTGGTCGGCATGTTCGCGGTCAATTTCGAGAAGTTCGAAAAGTATGTCGATGCAACCATCATGGGCGCGGCTCCTCGCCTGCAGGAAGCGGCCGAATAATCACAGCCGCAGGCATCTTTCTTCCAGGGCCCGGCCGCAAGCCGGCCCTTCAGACTGTTGACGAACCCCGTCGATTTTCGGCGGGGTTTTGTTTTGGGGGTTGATTGAGCTTGGCAAATCGGT
>NZ_JARTVO010000022.1:0-88142 GCF_029625675.1 Mesorhizobium sp. WSM4884 | reverse complement strand
TTGCGACATCGTTGGCGTGAGCCACCACGAAAGCGAAGATTTCAGTCCATGCCAAAGCTATCTTAGCGCATATGCCCTTGCGGGGGAGATGCCCGGCAGGGCAGAGGGGGGTGCTGTCCCGCCAGCGTCTCGGTGGACTTCCGGGCCCACCACCTCTCACCCCCTGGCCCACCTCTCCCGCCTTTATCCGCCAGCCCGTATCGGCTAAGGGCTTCGCGACAAAGCCCCCGACCCGGACCATCTTCCAAAATGACCGCCAAGCACTCTCCCATCTTCCTCGGCATCGACACCGGCGGCACCTACACCGACGCCGTGCTGTGGTCTGAAGAAGGCGGCCCGAAGGGCAAGGTGCTGGCCAAGGCCAAGGCGCTTACCACGCGTCACGACCTCGCCGTCGGCATTTCCGGCGCGGTCGATGCGGTGCTGGAAAAAGCCGGCACCGATCCGGCGGCGATCAAGCTGGTGTCGATGTCCACCACCCTTGCCACCAACGCGCTGGTCGAGGGCCAGGGGGGGCGCGTGGCGCTGATCATGATCGGCTTTTCCGAGGCCGATCTTGCCCGCGACGGGCTGAAGACGGCGTTGGGCACCGATCCGGTGGTGTTCTGCCCCGGCGGCCATGACGTGCACGGCAATGCGGCAAAACTCGACCTCTCCGGCCTCGAGGCGGCGCTGCCGGAGCTCGGGCGTTCGGTGTCGGGCTTTGCCGTCTGCGCCTATTTCGCCACCCGCAACCCAGCGCATGAGCTCGTGGCCCGCGACCTGATCCGCGAGAAGACCGGCCTGCCGGTCACCGCCAGCCACGAATTGTCGGCCAAGCTCGGCGGCCCGCGCCGCGCGCTCACCACCTTGCTCAACGCAAGGCTGATCTCGATGATCGACCGGCTGGTGGCGGCGACCGAAGGTTTTCTGGCCCAGCGCGGCATCGCGGCACCCCTGATGGTGGTGCGCGGCGACGGCGCGCTGGTGTCGGCGGCCTTTGCCCGCCAGCGGCCGATCGAGACGATCTTGTCCGGCCCGGCCGCCAGCCTGGTCGGCGCTCGCCACATGACCGGGCTGGACGACGCCATGGTCTCCGACATCGGCGGCACCACGACGGACGTCGCCGTGCTCGACGGCGGCCGCCCGCGCCTCGATCCGGAAGGCGCCACCGTCGGCGGCTTCCGCACCATGGTCGAGGCGGTCGCCATGCGCACCTTCGGCCTCGGCGGCGATTCCGAAGTGGCGCTGGAAGACGGCGCGCTCGACCCGAAGATCCTGCTCGGACCGCGTCGCCTGGTGCCGCTGGCGCTCGCCGGCATGGTACATGGCGAGGCTGTCACGTCGGAGCTGGAGCGGCAGCTGCGCGCGCCGAACCCCGGCCGTATGGACGGTCGCTTTGCCGTGCGCACCGGCGTGCCGGACCGGCTCGCCGCCGGGCTGACCGCGCCGGAGGCAAAACTCTACGAGGCGATTGGCGCCACGCCGCTGGCGCTCGACCGGCTGCTAAGCTCGAATGCGCAGAACGCCACGCTCAACCGGCTGGTGGCGCGGGGGCTCGTGCATATCTGCGGCTTCACGCCGTCGGATGCCGCCCATGTGCTCGGCAAGCAGTCGAACTGGCATCCCGCCGCCGCTCGCCTTGGCGCCGAGCTTTTCGCCCGCCGGCGCGACGGGCGCGGCCAGACGATCGCGGCGACGCCGGAGGCGCTCGCCGAGCGCGTGCTCACCACGCTGACGCGCTGGTCGGCCGAATACATTCTCGAAACCGCCTTTGCCGAGGATGGGCTGGACGGTGCCGCCACCGTCGCGCATGCGCTGGTGCAGCGCGCCGTCGACGCCCATCCCGGCATCGCCCGCTTCACCGTCGCGCTCGACCGTCCGGTCATCGGCCTCGGCGCCTCGGCGCCGCTGCACTATGCCGGCCTGCCGCCGCTGATCGGCAACGGCTGCATCGTGCCGGAAGATACCGACGTCGCCAATGCGCTCGGCGCGGTGGTCGGCCAGGTGCGCGTTTCGGCCGAGGCTCGCGTCAGCCAGCCCAAGGAAGGGCTGTTTCGGCTCGCGTCAGGGCAAACGGTTCAAGACTTCACCGACGAAGCGAAAGCGATCGCCGCGGCCGAGGCCGACGTGCGGGCGATCGCGGCCGAACGGGCGAGGGACGCCGGCACCGATAGCGCCGAGATCGACGTTGCGACCGAGT
This sequence comes from Mesorhizobium sp. WSM4884, assembly GCF_029625675.1. NCBI lineage: Bacteria > Pseudomonadati > Pseudomonadota > Alphaproteobacteria > Hyphomicrobiales > Phyllobacteriaceae > Mesorhizobium > Mesorhizobium sp. WSM4884. Next base: position 85,960 of record NZ_JARTVO010000022.1, on the reverse strand, counting down.
TCAAGGTCTCGACCGTCGAAGGCCAACGCATGTTCATCGAAGCGCATGTGGTGGCGGTGGCGTCGGGACGGCCACGGATTGCGGTGTGAGGCGCGGCCTCCCCTTCTCCCCTTGTGGGAGAAGGTGTCGCCGAAGGCGACGGATGAGGGGTGCTCCAGGGAAAGCCGGCGTCTCACTCCGCTGGAACACCCCTCATCCGTCTCGGCGCTTGCGCGCCGATCCACCTTCTCCCACAAGGGGAGAAGGGAAGGTCGCGGCCTCCTACATCCTAAGCCGAATTGACCCCGCAACCCCAAACATGCCAAAGGCCCGGCAAAGCCTGATTTCTGGAGACGTGCTGATGACCGACCGCATCGAGATCGCCGGGCTGCGGATTGCCCGGGAGCTCCATGACTTCGTGGCCGAGGAGGCGGCAGTCGGCACCGGCATCGACCCGGAAAAATTCTGGGAAGGCTTTTCCGCCATCGTCCACGACCTCGCGCCGAAGAACCGCGCCCTGCTCGCCAAACGTGACGCCATGCAGGAAAAGCTCGACGGCTGGTATCGTGAGAACGGTGCGCCGGTCGACATGGCGGCCTACAAGAACTTCCTGAAGGAGATCGGTTATCTGGTGCCGGAAGGGCCTGCCTTCAGCGTCTCGACCGAGAATGTCGATCCCGAGATCGCGGACGTCGCCGGACCGCAGCTCGTCGTGCCGGTGATGAACGCGCGCTATGCGCTCAACGCCGCCAATGCGCGCTGGGGCTCGCTCTATGACGCGCTCTACGGCACCGACGCCATTCCCGAGACCGGCGGCGCCGAGAGGGGCAAGGCTTTCAATCCCGCGCGCGGCGCGAAAGTCATCGCCTGGGCGAAGGATTTCCTCGACCAGTCGGTACCGCTCACCACCGGCAAATGGGCCGGCGTCAACGGGCTCGCGGTGGCCAACGGCGCGCTGAAGGTCGGCGAAGGCGCCGGCGCCACCACGCTTGCCGATCCGAAACAATTCGCGGGCTATCGCGGCGATGCCGCCACGCCGGAAGCCGTGCTGCTGGTGAAGAACGGCCTGCATATCGAGATCGTCATCGACCACGCCAGTCAGATCGGCAAGACCGATCCGGCCGGCATCGCCGACGTCTTCCTCGAGGCCGCCTTGACCACTATCCAGGACTGCGAGGATTCGGTCGCCGCCGTCGACGCCGAGGACAAGGTCGTCGTCTACCGCAACTGGCTCGGCCTGATGAAGGGCGATCTGACGGAAGAGATCACCAAGGGCGGCAAGACCTTTGTCCGCAAGCTCAACCCGGACCGCCGCTACACGGCGCCCAATGGCGGCCAGCTTTTGCTGCCCGGCCGCTCGCTGATGCTGGTGCGCAACGTCGGCCACCTGATGACCAATCCGGCGATCCTCGACCGCGCGGGCCAAGAGGTGCCGGAAGGCATCATGGACGCGGCGCTCACGGCGCTGATCGCGCTGCACGATGTCGGCCCGAACGGGCGGCGCGCCAACTCCCGCGCCGGCTCGATGTACGTCGTAAAACCCAAGATGCACGGGCCGGAGGAAGTCGCCTTCGCGGTGGAAATCTTCGACCGCGTCGAGGCGCTGCTCGGCATGGCGAAGAACACCATCAAGATGGGCATCATGGACGAGGAACGGCGCACCACCGTCAACCTCAAGGAAGCGATCCGCGCCGCAAGAGAGCGCGTCGTGTTCATCAACACCGGCTTCCTCGACCGCACTGGCGACGAGATCCACACCTCGATGGAAGCCGGCCCGATGATCCGCAAGGGCGACATGAAGCAGGCCGCCTGGATCTCCGCCTATGAGGCCTGGAATGTCGACATCGGGCTCGAATGCGGGCTCGCCGGCCATGCCCAGATCGGCAAGGGCATGTGGGCGATGCCCGATTTGATGGCGGCCATGCTCGAACAGAAGATCGCACACCCGAAGGCCGGCGCCAACACCGCCTGGGTGCCGTCGCCGACGGCGGCGACACTGCATGCCACGCATTATCACAAGGTCGACGTGCACGCCGTCCAGGCGGCGCTGAAGAACCGTCCGAAGGCCAGGCTCGACGACATCCTGTCCGTGCCGGTAGCAAGGCGGCCGAACTGGACGCCGGACGAGATCCAGCGCGAGCTCGACAACAACGCGCAAGGCATACTGGGTTACGTCGTGCGCTGGATCGACCAGGGCGTCGGCTGCTCTAAGGTGCCCGACATCAACGATGTCGGCCTGATGGAGGACCGCGCCACGCTGCGCATCTCCTCGCAGCACATCGCCAACTGGCTGCGCCACAAGGTGTGCTCGGAAATCCAGGTCAGGGATTCGCTGCAGCGCATGGCGGCGATCGTCGACCGCCAGAATGTCGGCGATCCGCTCTATCGCCCGATGGCGCCGGACTTCGACAAATCGATCGCCTTCCAGGGCGCCTGCGACCTGGTGTTCAAGGGAACGAGCCAGCCCAACGGCTACACCGAGCCGGTGCTGCATGCCCGGCGGCTGGAGCTGAAGGCGAGGGAGCAGGCCTGAGGCCGGTAGCGCCGGCGCCCCTCTCCTTGAGGGCAGGCCAATCGCATATGGCGCTCCCCCCATCCGTCGCTGCTTCGCAGCGCCACCTTTCCCCCTCTGGAGGGAAAGGAAGGGAGCGTCGCTGGAAGAGCGTTGACGGCAAAAGGCTTGGCGCCTTTCCTCTACCCGTCGATCGGAGGAGAGGTGGCTCGGCGTAGCCGAGACGGAGTGGGGTCGACCAGCGCAGCATAAGACAATGCATGCGCCAAGCTGCTACGCCCGCTATCGCCAAAGACCGGCCGCTTGGAATTGTGTGCATGTCCGTAGCCACATTCGTGGAGGGAGAGGAAACGCCAATGGCCAAGAGTCGCGGCCTTGAAAAGCTCGGGGTTCCTCTCCCCCATGAACATGGATGAACATGGGGGGAAGTGGCCGCGCATCGGCCGGAATGCGCGGCCATACGCGAAACGATCGATCACATAGATGAGATGTCGAGGTGATCGGCGGCGCCTTGACGATCTCCTATCTACCTACTAGTTGGTAGGTAATTCAAGCGAGAGATCTCATCATGTCTGCACAAATGAATGATCAAAGCCGTGCCCTGTCTTCAAACGCATGGCTCAAGAACTATTATTATCTGCGGTTTGCCGTATCGGCTGCCTGGGTCTCGGCGGCCCTCACCGTCGCGAAGACCGGTTCACCGCTCGCCGCCGTCATGCTGGTGGCCTACCCCGCCTGGGACGCGCTTGCGAATTATCTCGACGCGCAGCGCAGCGGTGGGCTCGGCCGCAACAAGTCGCAGTTGCTCAACGTCGTCGTCAGCGTCATCACCGCGATTGCGGTCACCGTCGCGCTAGGCCGCAGCATGAACGCGGTGCTTGCGGTCTATGGCGTCTGGGCCGTCGTCTCCGGTGCGTTTCAGCTCGTGACCGCGCTGCGGCGCTGGAAGACCAACGGCGCCCAGTGGGCGATGATCCTGAGCGGCGCCCAATCGGCGCTGGCGGGCTTGTTCTTCGTGAAGATGGCGTCGGGCATGGAGGCCATTGGCATCGCCAATGTCGCGCCCTATGCCGCTTTCGGCGCCTTCTACTTCCTCGTGTCCGCCGTGTGGCTGTCGGTCGGCGGCGCTCTTCGCAAGTCGGCGCGGGCCGTGAGTTGAGGTTTTCTCCGCTGGACGTTAGAGCAGTTCATCGTTTCACGGAAACGCTGAACTGCTCCACCTATTTGTTTTTACGCAATTCCGGACGGAAAACCGCTATGCACTTTTCCTGGAATTGCTCTTGGCATGCCTATGGACAAGCCCTCGAACACTGCCGATGACATCCTGGCCGCCGCGCGACGCTTCATCGTCGCCGGCGGCTATAACGGGTTCAGCTATGCGGATATCGCCGAGGTGATCGGTATCCGCAAGGCCAGCATCCACCATCATTTCCCCAGCAAGGTCGACCTGGTGCAAACCCTGGTCAGGCGCTATCTCGAGGATGCCGTCGCGGGCATGGCGGAGCTTGAGCGCAATGTGTCTGAGCCGCCTGAATTGCTTCGGACCTATGCCGGCTTCTGGGCTCGCTGCATTGAGGATGCGAGCCGGCCGTTCTGCGTCTGCGCCCTGCTCGCCAGCGAGCTTCCGGTGCTTCCGCCGGAAGTTGCCGTGGAAGTCCGGGCATATTTTCGGTTTCTCTCGGGTTGGCTGACCGGCGTCATCGAGCGGGGCGCCGACCAAGGCACACTGGCGATTTCCGCTGCGCCGCGTGTCGAGGCGGAGGCCTTCATGGCGACCGTGCACGGGGCGATGCTTTCCGCGCGAGCCTATGGCGATGCCGCGGCTTTCGCCACGATCATGGCGCCGACGTTGCAGAAGCTGATCCCCGAGGCCGGTTGAAGAGGAACTCGGGGCGGAGAGCCGAACTCGGCGCGTTTGCAGGTTCCTTGATTACGCCGCCTGCGCCATGCGTTCCGCATTCATGCGGTAGGAGATCGCCTCGGCGAGATGGATGCGGCCGACGGTCTCGCTGGCGTCGAGGTCGGCCAGCGTGCGCGCCACTTTGAGCACGCGATGATAGGCCCGCGCCGAAAAGGCGAGCTTTTCGCTGGCGTCCTTGAGCAGCGTCAGCCCGGCCGCGTCGGGCTTGGCGATTTCCTCGATAATCGCAGGCGGGCAATGCGCGTTGGTGGTCACGGACGCGCCGAGGCTCTCGAGCCGCTCGCGCTGCAGGGTCCGGGCGCGGGCCACGCGCTGCGCTACTGCGGCGCTCGTCTCGGCGCGGTCGGGCCGGATCAGGTCGCTCGCCGAGACCGCCGGCACTTCGATCCGAAGATCGATGCGGTCGAGCAGCGGGCCGGAAATACGCGCTTGGTATTCGGTGCGGCAGCGCTCGCCGCGCAGGCAGCGATAGCCGGGTTCGCCCGACATGCCGCAGCGGCATGGGTTCATCGCCGCCACCAGCTGGATGCGCGCCGGGTAGGTGACGCGGTGGTTGGCGCGCGCGATCACGCAGTCGCCGGTCTCCAGCGGCTGGCGCAGCGCGTCCAGCGTCTGCGGCGTGAATTCCGGGAACTCGTCGAGGAAAAGCACGCCGTGATGGGCGAGCGACACTTCGCCCGGCCGCGCACGCAAGCCGCCGCCCACCATCGCCGCCATCGAGGCCGAATGATGCGGGGCGCGGAATGGCCGCCGATCCGTCAGCTTGCCCTCGCCGAGCTCGCCGGCAACCGAAGCGATCATCGAGACTTCGAGCAATTCCTTCGGCGCCAGCGGCGGCAGGATCGAGGGCAGCCGCTGCGCCAGCATCGACTTGCCGGAGCCTGGAGGGCCGACCATCAGGAGATTGTGACCGCCGGCGGCCGCCACCTCCAGCGCCCGCTTGGCGCTCTCCTGGCCCTTGATGTCGGCGAGGTCCGGCAGGTCGCGCGCCGCGACCTGGATGCCGGCCTCCGGCCGCGACAGCACCTGCGTCCCGCGAAAATGATTGGCGACGGCAATCAGGCTGCGCGGCGCCAGTATGTCGAAATCCTTGCCGGCCCAGGCCGCCTCCGGCCCGCAGGCGAACGGGCAGATCAGCCCTTTGCCCTCGGCATTGGCGCCGATCGCCGCCGGCAGCGCGCCGGCCACCGCCGCGATGGTGCCGTCGAGCGACAGCTCGCCGAGCACGACATAGCCGGCCAGCATGTCGCCGGGAATGGCGCCGAGAGCCGCCATCAGGCCGAGCGCGATCGGCAGGTCGTAATGGCTGCCTTCCTTCGGCAGGTCGGCCGGCGCAAGGTTCACCGTCACCTTCTTCGATGGCATCGACAGGCCGGACGCATGAAGCGCGGCCTGCACGCGCTCGCGGCTTTCGGCCACCGCCTTGTCCGGCAGGCCGACGATCTGCATGCCGACCTTGCCAGGTGCTACCATCACCTGGACATCGACCGGCACTGCCTCGATGCCCTGGAAAGCCACCGTGCGAACCCGCGCCACCATCTTATACCGAGCCCCCGATACAGGTTCGCGCGCGGCTTTGCGATCAAGCCGCGAGCGAGGTCGGATTAGACAACCACAGATTTGCGCAGCGCGCAAGAACATTACGGGAACACGAAGGGCGCTGCTTGGCGGCGATCCCGGGATCTTGATGATGATACACAGTCCGGGACTGCGCAGTTGGTGCGGTCAAGCCATCGGTGCCGCGCTGCGCCGTTCGAGCGCCGTCTTGCGGATGATCTCGGCGATCTCCGGGCTGCTGCTGCACAGCATCTGGAAATCCGCCGAGTGCAGCGACAGCAGCGAGACCGCTGTTGTGGCGCTGACGGTCGCCATACGCGGTTCGCCGGTGATCAGCGCCATCTCGCCGAAAAAGGCGCCAGGGCCAAGCTCCACCGGCTTCGGTGTCGCGACGCTGACGCGCCCCTCCACGACGAAGAACATCCGATCACCGGGCTCGCCACTGCGGCAGATCACGGCGCCCGCCGGCACGATGCGAGGTCGTAGCGCGCGCACGATCTCGACCAGCGCGGCCGGGCCGAGCCTCTGGAACAACGGCACGGCGGCGACCAATTGCCAATTGCGGACAAAATCCCCGCGACGGACTTCTTGAGCGAAGCCTGTGGCAAGAATGCCAGCCCAGAGCCCGAAGATGCCGATGCCGCTCATCATGACCAGGCCCGCAAGGACGCGGCCGGCGAAGCTTTGCGGAATGGCGTCGCCATAGCCGGTGGTGGACAGCGTGACCACCGCCCACCACATCGCCTGTGGAATGCTGCCGAACTTTTCCGGTTGGATGTCGCGCTCGATGACATAGGCCGCAAGCGCGACACCGAACAGAACGACGCCGAAGACCGTGGTGACGCCGATCAGGTTTCGCGCTTCGTTGGTCAGGACCCTGCCCAGCAGCGGGAAGAAAGTCGAATCGCGCAGCGGCTTCAGCAGCCAGACGGCACAATAGAGGCTCCAGTCGGGCCCGCCGACGAAGAGAAATGCGACGAGTGGAACCAAGACCGCGAGCACATCGATGGCGATTGCCGGCGTCCGAACGTCTCCCGCCCGGCGCTTGAGCAGCGTCGCGGCCATCTGCAGAAGATAGGCGGCCCAAATGACCGCGAGCACGGCAGCCAGGACCAGCCTGGTTCGTCCGGACAGGTCCGGTATCGTGAGCGCAGCCACTGCCAGAAGCCCGGGCGCGGCCAGCACCGCGTTGAGCGGCATATAGAGTCTTGAGGAAGACAGTACCGACATTCTGTGCCCACGACCGGCGACTACCCTCCAAAATAGATGCCTTCAAGGCAAGCGCAAAAGTGTCTACGTCGCTGCGAAACGATCCGAATGGATGAAGCCGGTCGTCAAGACGGATGGCGGAACCCGGCCGGCGTTCAGCAGGGCGCTCTACACGATGCCGCCCAGTCACCGCGCCCGGGTGGAAGGCAACGGATGCTTCGTCTGCATCGAGGTGATGAGCGCCGAGCAGCACGTCAGGCCAGCTTGGAGCAACTCCAGGAAAAAGCGCGAAGCAAGGTTTCCGTCAGATGGCGCTGTTCGCCGTTTCGTGAACCGGAAGCACCAGGCCGCTATCGCCTTTTGTCCTCCACGCAATTCCAGAACAGGCTGGCGATGTCGGCTCCACCGAAACGCTGCACTTCGCGAATGCCGGTCGGCGAGGTCACGTTGATTTCGGTCATCCAGTCGCCGATCACGTCGATGCCGACCAGGATGAAACCGCGTTCCCTGAGCGAGGGTCCGATGCGGGCGCAGATCTCGCGCTCGCGCTCCGTCAGGTCGGTCTTCTCGGCGCGGCCGCCGACATGCATGTTGGAGCGCGAATCGTGTTCGGCCGGCACGCGGTTGATGGCGCCCACGGGCTCGCCGTCGATCAGGATGATGCGCTTGTCGCCCTTGCGCACGTCCTTGAGGTAGCGCTGCACGATGTAGGGCTCGCGGAACAGCTGGCCGAACATTTCGAGCAGCGAGGCAAGGTTGCGGTCGGCCTCCTGCAGATGGAAGATACCGGCGCCGCCATTGCCGTAGAGCGGCTTGACGATGATGTCGCCGAACTCCTTGCGGAAGGCAGTCACTTCCCGGGGATCCTTGGTGATCAGCGTCTCCGGCATCAGGTCCGGAAATTCGGTGACGAAGATCTTTTCCGGGCTGTTGCGCACCCAGGCCGGGTCGTTGACCACCAGCGTCTTCGGATGGATGCGTTCCAGGATATGCGTGGTGGTGATGTAGTTCATGTCGAAGGGCGGGTCCTGCCTGAGCAGCACCACATCCATCTCCGACAGATCGGTGCGTACCGGCTCGCCCAGCGAATAGTGGTTGTCCTTCTCGTCGCGCACCTGCATCTCCTCGACGCGCGCGAACACCTTGCCGCCCAGCATCGACAGGCGGTCGGGCGTGTAGTGGAAGAGCTTGTGGCCGCGCCGCTGTGCTTCCAGCGACAGCGCGAAGCTGGTGTCGCCGACGATCGACACGGTGGAGACATGGTCCATCTGGACGGCGATCTTCAGCGGCATTTTTCTCTCCCGAACAGTCGAGCAATTCCAGGAAAAGTGTGCAGCGGTTTTCCGTCCGGAATCGCGTCAAGGCAAGGCGCCGATATAAGGAACTCGGCGGCGTCTGCCAATCGTGCTTGCTTGGTGCAGAAGCTCAGCGGTCGAAGACCAGCCGGGAATAGCCGAGGAAGGACAGCGCCATGGCGACGATCGAGGCGACCGCCAGCGCCGCCAGCGGCGGCAGGGCCGGCAGCGCGAGCAGGATGGCGCAATAGACGAGATAGTTGACGATGCTGGTGGCGATACCGACGCCGCCATAGCGCGCGCCCTCCTGCGCGATGCCCCGGCTCGACGGCGCGAAGGTCAGATGCCGGTTGAACTGCCAGGTGACGGTGAGCGCAAAGCCGATCGAAAGCACGCGCGCCGCCAGCGGCCCGAGCGGCGTGACGGCAAGCAGCAGCCAGAGCGCGGCCGCGTCGGCGACGAAGCCGATGCCGCCGGCAAGGACGAAGCGGGTAAGCCGGCCCATCAGGCCGCCCGCGAGGCCTTGCCCGGCTCCTTTATCGCGGAGGCCTGCCCGTTGGCGCCTGCGCGGCACTCGCCGCGGCCGGAGGGGATCGAAAGATAGAAGATGCGCTTCTGCTCGGCCCGGCCGCGCGACACGGAGTCGAGGATCAGCCCTGTCACCATCGACAGCATGGACAAGAGCAGCATGCCGACCGACAGCACCCAGGTCGGCATGCGCGGCACCAACCCCGTCTCGGCGAACTCGATCAGCACCGGTATCATCAGTCCGATGCTGGCCGCCAGGAAGAACAGGGCGAAGGTGCCGAAAAAGCGCAGCGGCTGCGTCTCCTTCATCAGCATGGCGAACATCCAGAGAATCCTGGCGCCGTCGTGGAAGGTCGACAGCTTCGACGAAGAGCCTTGCGGGCGGCGGCCGTAGTCGAGCGCCATCTCGCTCACCGGCAGCTTGAGCTGCGAGGCATGGACCGACATTTCGGTCTCGATCTCGAAGCCGCCGGAAACCGCCGGGAAGCTCTTGACGAAGCGCCGCGAAAAGACCCGGTAGCCGGAAAAGATGTCGGTGAAATCGGCGCCGAACAGGCCCTTGTAGAGCCGGTTGAAGATGCGGTTGCCGAAGGCGTGGCCGGAGCGGCCGGCGTCGTCGGTCACGCCGCGCCTGGTGCCCACCACCATGTCGGAGCGCTCGGTCTGCAGGACGTTGATCAGCTGCGGCGCATCCTCCGGCGCATAGGTGCCGTCGCCGTCGGCCATCACATAGATATCGGCCTCGATGTCGGCGAACATGCGGCGCACGACATTGCCCTTGCCCTGGCGCGGTTCGCGCACGACGATCGCGCCGGCGGCGCGGGCCTTGAGCGCGGTCAGGTCCTTGGAATTGTTGTCGTAGACATAGATCGACGCTGACGGCAGGGTCTCGCGGAAACGCCGCACGACCTCGCCGATCGTCAGCTCCTCATTGTAGCAAGGCAGCAGCACGGCGATCGCCGGCTCATTGCGGACTTCGTGCGGCATGTCTGTCTCCGGCCCGGCCCCAGCCCTCCGGCCGCGCCAATGCCGGCCACGGCGTCTGCAGGCCGCTTTACTATTTATTGAAGCCGTTAAGGCTAGGTTTAAGCCTCTAGCTCCAAAGGCCTCGACCATGAGCGCAGCCAAGGACGGCGCCGCCACCTGGAAATTCGATTTCATGCTGGCGTTGCTGGCAACGCTGGCTGCGTTCGCGTTCAACGCATGGATGGGCTTCAGCGCGCTGGCCGATGTCGACAACGACAATCTGATGCGGCTGGTCGAGGTTCGCGATCTGCTCAACGGCCAGGGCTGGTTCGACCTGCACCAGTACAGGATGGGCCTCGAGGGCGGCTTCGTCATGCACTGGTCCAGGCTGGTCGACACGCCGATCGCCGCCATCACTCTGACCGTCTCCGCGCTGACCGGCAGCAGGCCTCTCGCGGAGCAGATCGCGCAGGTGCTCTGGCCGGCGCTGCTGTTCTGCTCGACGCTGTTCTTCACCATCCGCGCGGCGCGCGCATTCGCCGGCCGCAGCGCAGTCTTGCCTTCCGTCATCGTTGGCGCTGCCGGCTATCAGTTCCTCGGCATCTATTCGCCGGGCGCGCTCGACCACCACAATGTCCAGCTGATGCTGACCATGGCGAGCCTCGCTTTGCTGCTCGAGGCCCCGGTCCACCGGGCGGCCGCGCTGTTTTCCGGCCTCTGCGCGGCGCTGACGCTCGCCGTCGGCATGGAAACCGTTCCCTATGTCGCCACCATCGGCGTCTGCGTATCGCTGCTTTTCGTCGCCGACGCGAGCGGCGAGCGCAGGATCGCCAGGGATTTCGGTTTAGGCTTCGCCGGCGTATCGGGTCTTGTCTTCCTCGCCACCATCCCGGCCTCGGCATGGGGCGAGGCGCAATGCGACGCCTTCTCGACCGTGCAGTTCGTTGTCGCCGCCATCGCCGGCGTCGGGCTTTCGGCCATCGCTTCGGTCGAATTCACCGCGCGAAGCCGGTGGTATGGTCTGTCGTCGCTCGCCATGCTTGCCGTGGCCGTCGGCCTGGTCACGCTCGCCCTGTTCCCGCAATGCCTGGCCGCGCCTTATGCCGACCTCGATCCGCGCCTCAAGGAGCTGTGGCTGGACCACATCAGCGAAGCCCAGTCGCTGTTCGCGCTGATTGTCGATACGCCGGCGCTGGTGGCGGCGCGCTACGCGACGCCGCTGGTGGCGATCGTCCTGATGGCACGGCGTTTCGGTCGCGGCGGTTGGCCCCGTCAGGACAGTCTCGTTGCCGCGCTGCTTCTCGTCGCCTTCGGCGTTGCCGCCTGGCAGGTGCGAGGCTCGACATTCTCGATCGCCTTTGCCGTGATCCCGCTGTCCGCCTGGATCGCGACATGGCGGGCGCGGGCGCAGAACAATTCCTCGCTCGCCGTCGCCATGCGTCTTGCCGCGGTCTGGCTTGTGTCGATCAATCCGGTCTGGATGGGCGCCGCTGCGGCGACCTCGACGGCATTGGAAAAAAAGGCGCCCGTCGCGGACGCCGGCGACACCGACAGGGATTGCGGGAAGGCCGCCAGCTTCGCGGCGCTTGGCCGCATGCCCGAAACCACCGTGCTCGCCCCCTCCGACATCGGGTCGCCGATCCTGGCCTTCTCCGGGCATCGCGTCTTCGCCGGCCCCTATCATCGCAACGTCGCCGGCAATCTTCTGGTGCTGGACGCGTTTCTCGGCACGCCGGACGAGGCGCGCAAGATCGTGGAGGCGCATCGCGTCGGCCTGGTGGCGATCTGCCGTGGCAGCTTCGAAAGCGTGATGCTGGTCAAAAAGGCACCGCGCGGCCTCCTTTCCGACCTGCTTCAAGGCAGCGTTCCGGACTGGCTCGAGCCGGTCGCCGAGACCAAAGGCAGCCCGATCGAAGTCTATCGCGTCAGGCGAGCCGGCTAAGCGCCGCGCAGAGTCCGGGGAGCGCTCGAAAAATCGATTTTCCGATACTTTTCCTAAACGCTTTGCTGCCAGTCTGCGGATACATACCGCCATCACAACAGGGACATGATGCAAACGACGTTTGGCACCGGGCAGCCAGGCAGGGAAAACACGGATCTGGCCTTCACCGATCCGCTGACCGGACTTGGCAACCATCGTCGCTTCTTCGACAAGGTCGATCGCCTGATCAGCGACCGCGCCGACGATCCCGCGCCCTTCACGGTCGGCATCCTCGATCTCGACGGCTTCAAGCCGATCAACGACCTGTTCGGCCACAAGGCCGGCGACGACATCCTGATCCAGGTGGCGATGCGCCTGCGTGCCTCGATGGACGGCTATTCCACCGTCTGCCGCATCGGCGCCGACGAGTTCGCCTTTCTCTACCCAATGGTGTTCAGCGAGGAGCAGGCGGCCGAGAAGTCACGCATGCTGATCGAGATCCTGTCGGCGCCCTATGACGTCGGCGAGCGCACCGCGAGATTGTCGGCCTCGGTCGGCTGCTCGCTGTTCTATTCCGGCGACGAGACCACCGAGATCCTGATCAACAAGGCCGAGACAGCGCTTTACCACGCCAAGCGTTCGGGCCGTGGCCGGGTCGTCGTCTACACCCGCGAGATGGAGGAGGCCGCAAAACGCGTCACCCGCATCGAGCAGGCGCTGCGCCGTGCCGTCTCGGCCGGCGAGGTCGAGCCGCATTTCCAGCCCATCGTCGATCTCAACAGTCGCCGCACCATCGGCTTCGAGACCCTGGCCCGCTGGACAGACCGCGATCTCGGCATGGTGCCGCCGAGCGTCTTCATTCCCATCGCCGAGGAGCGCGGCATCATCGGCCCGCTGTCGCAACTGGTGCTGCGCAAGGCGACCGAATCGGCCCGCAGCTGGCCGAAGGACTTGTTCTTGTCCTTCAACCTGTCGCCCTCGCAGCTGGTCGACCAGAACACCGGCCTGCATATCCTCGCCATCCTCGACCGCACCGGCTTCGATCCGCGCCGGCTGGAGATCGAGATCACCGAAACCGGCCTGATGACCGATCCGGCTTCGGCCGAGAAGATCGTCGAGGATCTGCGCCGGGTCGGCATCCGCGTCTCGCTCGACGATTTCGGCACCGGCCAGTCTTCGCTCGGGCGGCTGCGCGAATTCCATTTCGACAAACTCAAGATCGACCGCGCCTTCGTCTCCTCCATCCTCGACGACCGGCCCTCCGAACACATCATCCGCGCCATCCTCGCCATGTGCGAAGGGCTCGGCATGGACGTGGTGGCCGAAGGCATCGAGGAGGAAGCGCAGGCCGACCGCCTAGTCCAGTTCGGCTGCGCCGGTGGCCAAGGCTACCTGTTCGGCAAGCCGGTCGATGCCGACGCCACGCTCGGCTACCTTCGCGATTCCTACCGCGGCGCGCTGCACGCCAAGGCGATTTGACAGGTTCGGTCTGCCCGCCGCCGCAGGCGGCGTTCATTTTGTCAGACATAAGCGACGGAAATCCGCTGTTTCTCCCTTGCCCCAGGGGCCGGCATGGCTAGGATGCGCGCCGGCCAAAGGGAGAAAGAAATCATGATGCCATCGGCGCGTTTCGCCGACCTCGACGGCGCCTCGGTGCTGATCACCGGCGGCGGTTCCGGCATCGGCGCGGCGCTGACCGAGGGCTTCATGCGGCAGGGCGCGAAGGTCGCCTTCATCGACATCGCCGACAACTCCAGCACGACGCTCGCCGACCGCCTCGAAAAGCAGCTCGGCCGGCGGCCGCTCTACCTCAAGGCCGACCTGCGCGATGTCGAGGCGCTGCGCGCTGCGGTGGCCAAGGCGGCAAAGGCGCATGGCGACGTCACGGCGCTCGTCAACAATGCGGCTCTCGACGACCGCCATGAGATGAAGGACGTCACGGTCGAGTTCTGGGACAACAATCTTGCCATCAACCTGCGGCCGCATTTCTTCACCGCCCAGGCGGTGGCGCCGGGCATGAAGCGCGCCGGCGGCGGCTCGATCGTCAACTTCAGCTCCACGTCCTATCTCATCAACCACCCCGACCTGCCGGCCTACACCGCCGCCAAGGCGGGCATACTCGGCCTCACCAAGGGCCTTGCCGGCAAGCTTGGGCAGGACGGCATCCGCGTCAACGCGGTTGCGCCCGGCTGGGTGATCACCGAGCGCCAGCGCGAACTCTGGGTCACCGAGGAGGCGCTTGCCGCCCATGTCGCCAAGCAATGCATCAAGCAAGTCATGCAGCCGGACGACATTGTCGGCACGGTGCTATTCCTGGCCTCGGATGCCTCTCGCATGCTGACGGCGCAGATGCTGATCGTCGACGGAGGCGTGCTGTGAGCGGCGCGCCGGCGGTCGTCGCCCTCGACTGGGGCACCACGAGGCTCAGGGCTTGGCTGCTCGATGCCGCGGGTCAGGTGCTTGCGGAGCGGCGCGGCGACGACGGTCTGATCACCGCGCGCGAAAAAGGCTTTGCCAAGGTGCTTGAAGGCCATCTCGCCGCCATGGGTGCGCCGGAGGCCTTGCCCGTCATCATCTGCGGCATGGCGGGTTCCCGCCAGGGCTGGATCGAGGCGCCCTATGTCGCCGTGCCGGCGCCGATCGGCGCCATCCTTGCAGGCGCCGCCCGCATCGAAGGATCGAGCCGCGATATCCGCATCGTTCCGGGCCTCGCCCAGCGCCTGGCCGACGCGCCGGATGTCATGCGCGGCGAGGAGACGCAGCTTGCCGGCGCCGGTTTGCCGGCAAAGGGCCGCCATCTCGTCTGCATGCCGGGCACGCATTCGAAATGGGTCGCGGTCGAGGACGGCGCGGTCGTCGGTTTCGGAACCTGGCCGACCGGTGAATTGTTTTCCGTGTTGGCAACGCACTCGATCTTGAAACATTCGCTGGGCGAGCATCCGGCTCCCGTGGCCGTGAACAGCCCATTCTTTCGCCAGTGGTGCGAGCGGGCTCTGGGCGAGGGCGGCGACGTCACCTCGAAACTGTTCACGATCCGCGCCGCCGGGCTGCTGCAGGATTTGAAGTCGGACGACGCCGCGGCCTGCCTGTCCGGTCTCTTGATCGGCGGCGAGATCGCTTCGGCCAAGCGCCGCTATGGCGCCGGCGAGGCGCCGGTGGTGCTGATCGCCTCCGGCGCGCTGGTCGCTCTCTACGCTGCCTCTCTCGGGCTCGCCGGCCTTGCTTTCCGGATCGTCGATGCGGATGAAGCGGTGCGCGCCGGTCTCGTCGAGGCCGCGCGCGAAAATGGCATGATTGGAGGTGTCGCGTGACGCAGACTGCGCCTTTTCCGAAATTGAAACGCGGTCTCGTCGCCATCCTGCGCGGGCTGAAGCCCGGCGAAGCGGTAGCGATCGGCAAGGCGGTCCATGACGCCGGCATCGAGGCGATCGAGGTGCCGCTGAACTCGCCGGAACCATTCGTCTCCATCGCCAGCATCGTTGAGGCGTTGCCCAAAACCGCGCTGGTCGGCGCCGGCACGGTGCTGACGGCCGCCGATGTCGATGCCTTGTACAAGGCCGGCGGCCGGCTGCTGGTCAGCCCCAACATCGATGCCGAGGTGATGGGCCGCGCGATGCACCACGGCATGGTGACGATGCCGGGCGTGTTCACGCCCACAGAAGCTTTCCAGGCGATCCGGCTCGGCGCCTCGGCGCTGAAATTCTTCCCGGCGAGCGCGCTTGGCGCCAGCGGTATTGCCGCGGTCCGCGCGGTGCTGCCGGCGACGACCCCGATCGGCGCCGTCGGCGGCGTTTCCGACAAGGATTTTGCCGGCTACAAGACGGTCGGCGTCAGCGTGTTCGGCCTGGGATCGAGTCTCTACAAGCCGGGCGCCGGCGTCGAGGACGTGGCGCAGCGCGCCCGCGCCGCGGTCGCCGCCTGGGACGAAGCCTTCGGAGGGCAATGATGGACAGCGTTTCGGTTCTCAGCGATCACATTTGCGAGCTTGGCGAAGGCCCGAGCTACGATCCCGCCACCGACACGCTGTTCTGGTTCGACATCGTCAACGGCAAGCTTCTGGAAAAGCCGCTCGCCGGCGCGCTGAAGATCCATGATCTTGGCCTCATGGCCAGCGCCATCGCCGTCATCGACGATGCCCGCCAGCTGATCGCCACGGAAGTCGGCCTGCAGGTCAGGGACGTCAAGACCGGCAAGCTGACGCTGCACACGCCGATCGAGGCCGACAATCCGCTGACGCGCTCCAATGATTCCCGCGTCCACCCATGCGGCGCCTTCTGGACCGGTACGATGGGCAAGGGCGAGGAGAAAGGCGCCGGCTCGATCTACTGGTTCTTCAAGGGCGAATTGCGCCGGCTGTTTTCCGACATCACCGTCTCCAATTCGATCTGCTTTTCCGAGGATGGGACGATCGCCTACTACACCGACACCGCGACCGGACTTCTGATGCGCGTCGCCTGCGACCCGGCGACAGGCCTGCCGACAGGCGAGCCGAAAGTCTTCGTCGATCATCGCTCGCAGAAAGGCTATGTCGACGGCTCGGTCGTCGATCGCGACGGCGTGCTCTGGAACGCGGTCTGGGGCGGCAAGGCGGTGAAGGCCTATTCGCCCGACGGCACGCTGCTGCGCGAGATTCCGATGCCGGTGACGCAGCCCTCATGCCCCGCCTTTGTCGGCCAGAAGGACGACCGCATCGCGGTGACCTCGGCCTGGAAGGGCAAGGACGAGAAACAGCGCAAACTGGACCCTCAAGCTGGCATGACCTTCCTGCTCGACGTGCAGGTGAAGGGTCGCTTCGAGCCGCGCGTGCTGATCGCCTGAGCGGCTTGCGGATTATCGCCCGGTCCGGTCGGTTTCCCGCAAGCCGCTTGCGCCGGCCATGCGATGGTAGCGGCTGATTTGCCGGAGCAGTCCATTCCATGCCGCACAGCCAGCCGACGCTGATCCTCGTCCATGAGCCGGAAAAGGCTTGTTTCGACCGGCTCATTGCCGATGGCTATCCGGCCGAACGCGCCACCGAGATCTCGTCCTATCTCGCGCAGTCGACCGATCTCGCGCCCGAATTCGGCCAGCTCGCCGCCGCTTGCGAAAAGCGAGGCCTCGCCTTCATGGCCGTCGAGCTGGACGACGCCGCGACCGTGCTGGCGAAGGCCGACCCGGCAAGCACCCTGATCTGGACGCTGACCGACGGCGTCGCCTATTTCCGCGGAGGCGCCGCGCCCGCGCTGGCGCGGCTGAACGGGTTGCGGACGATCGGCGCCGACGATTCGCTGTTCGCGCTCTGCCAGGACAAGTTCCGTTCCGGCGCCGTGCTCGCGGCGCTTGGCCTGCCGGTGCCGCCGGCCGGCCTGGCGCGCAACGGCGCATGGCTGGTCGAGCCGCCGGCCTCGGCTGCCGGCTGGTTCGTCAAGCCCAACCGGCTCGGCGCCAAGATCGGCATCTGGCCGGATTCCCGCATCACCGATCTCGGCCATGCGCTGGAGCTTAGCCGGCGCGTCTTTGCCCATTACCGCGACGATGTCGTCGTTCAGCCCTACGTAGCAGGCCGCAACGTGCGCGCGAGCTTCCTGGGGTTGAAGCAGGGAACGGGCGTCGAGGCGCTCGGCGTCGCCTTCGTCGAGTCCGGCGCCGACTTCCAGACCATGGCCGACTCGATGGCGCTCTACGGCGACACCGGTCAGGCCGCCAGGGACGCCGGAATCTATGCCGAGCCGGAACTCGAGCCGGTCGCCGCCAGCCAGCCGGCGGCCGACCAGGCGATCCGCGCCATGGCGCAAAAGCTGATCGCCGCGCTTGGCCTGAGGGATGTCTTCTCGATCGATCTCAGGGTCGAGGCGCACGACACCATCCATCTCATCGAGTTCGAGGTCTGCCCCGGCCTGCCCTGCTTTGATTTTCGCGACTATTGCCGCAGGCAGTGGGGGATGGGCCTTGCGGACGCGATGGCTGAGACGGCGGCCAGCCGGCTGACGCCGTGACCTTATTGGCGGAGACCTGAAGACAAGATGGGCGTTTCGGTTAATCTCCCCGCGCCAACAGCAACGACAGATCTGCCAATTCCTGCGCCGGCGAACTAAACCCCTTCGACCAGCACGATCTCGCCGTCGGCTACCTTCTGGCGGATGGCGACGGCACGCTGATATTCCGGCGAGTGGTAGCAGTCGTGCGCTGCGGCAAGCGATTCGAACTCGATGATCACATTGCGCGCGCGGCCTGGCCCCTCGGCCTTCTCGTGCTCGCCGCCGCGCGCCAGGAATTTCGCACCGAAGCGGTCGAAGGCGAGCTTGGCGGCGGCGACATAATCCTTGTAGCCCTCCGGGTCGCGCACATCGACGCGGGCGACCCAATATCCCTTTGGCATTCTTTTCTCCCTGTTTGTTTCGCGCGCGGACCAGCCTATGCCGAGCACATTTCGGCCAGGATATCCTCGGCCGCCGTGCGCCGGTCCGGCGCCGCGACGATCGGCCGGCCGACGACGAGGTGGCTGGAGCCGTTGCGGATCGCCTGCGCCGGCCTCACGACGCGCTTCTGGTCGCCGTGGTCGCTGCCCGCCGGCCTTATGCCTGGCGTCACCACCGCCATGTCGGGCCCGACGATCCGCCGCACGGCGGAAGCCTCCTCGGCCGAGCAGACGATGCCGCCCATGCCGGCATGCAGCGCCTGTTCGGAGCGCCGCAGAACCAGCGTGTGCGGATCATATTCGTAGCCGGCGTCGATCATGTCCTGCTCGTCCATCGAGGTCAGCACGGTCACCGCGAGCAGGCAGAGATCGCTGCCTTTGGCCGCCTCGACCGCCGCCTTCATCGCCCTCGGGTAGGCATGCAGCGTCAGCATCGAGACCCCCATCCTGACGATGTTCTCGACTCCCTTGGCCACGGTGTTGTCGATGTCGAGCAGCTTCATGTCGAGGAAGACCTTGGTGCCGCCGCTCGCCAGCTCGCGTGCGAAATCGAGCCCGCCGGCAAAGGCGAGCTGGTAGCCGATCTTGTAGAAGCAGACGATGCCTTCGAGCTCGCGTACCGCCTTTTCGGCTTCCTTCAGCGTCGGTACGTCGAGGCCGACGATCAGCCTCTCTTGCATGGACTTGGCGTGCATGGTCTCGACCGGATGCATCAAGCCTCGATCCGCACCGACAGCATGCGCGAGGTTTCGATCAGTGTACGGCATAGGCGCTCCATCGATTGCTGCAGTCTGGCGTCGCGGAATTGTCCGTCCTCGGCGAAGGCCTCATTGGCGCTGGAGACCGAGCATTCCGGCGTGATCACTTCCATCTGGCAGCGCACCAGCACCGCGCGCAGATGGTTGATGCAGCGTATGCCGGCAAACTTGCCCTCCGAGGAGGAGCAAAGGCCGACGGGCTTGCCGTAAAGCGGCCTGAACGAGCGGCTGCTGTCGCGCCGGAGCCGGCTCACCCAGTCGATCGAATTCTTCAAGAGCGGCGGGATCGAGCCGTTATATTCGGGCGTCGCGATCAGAAGCCCGTCATGATCGGCGATTTGCCGGGCGAGCTTCACGGCGTTCTCGGGAATGCCGTTTTCCTGCTCGAGGTCCTCGTCCATGATCGGCAGCGGATAGTCGCCGAGCGAGATACGCGTCACCTCGGCGCCCTGCATGGCGAGCTCCTTCTGCGCCACGTCGGCCGTCCGGCCGCTGAACGCGCCGGTGCGGACCGAACCGGCGAAGACGAGGATTCTTGGGATCACTGCCATTGGCCACCCTTGTTCTCGGACAGGTACAGCCAAGGGTCACTCAAATCAACGCAATGAGATCAGAAAACGTTGGAGGATTGGTCGCGACCTGCGAACTTCGTCATCCACGGGCGGAGCAGCCGCGAAGCGGCGTCGCGAAGACCCGAGGATCCATTCCGTTACCTCAATCGTAGAGCGCAGCGGAGCAGAGTTCTGGATCGCCACAACGCTTCGAAGTCACGGAATGGATCCTCGGGTCTGCGCCGCGTCGCTTCGCTCCTTGCTCCGCCCGTGGATGACGAGGTGACTGGCGTTTCGGCCAACCGCCAGGACGCTGCCGCCACCGGCGATAAGCGAACACTTCCGCAGGCAGAACCTAATGCGCCTTGCGCCGGTAGATCCACAGCTGCGTCGGCGGAATGTTGCGGATGATGAAGTCGAAATGCTTGACCGTGTAGTCGCCGCGGCCGGGCGGGATCGGCGACATCGGGCCGTAGGTCAGCTGCACGATCGGCCGGCCGGCCGGGATGCGGTCGAGCAGGCTTTCGATGTAGGCGATGCGCTGGGTGACGGGGAAATTGAGCAGCGGCACGCCGGAGACGACGGAATCGAAAACCATGTCGCGCTTGTCGCCGAGCGCGGCGTTGAGATTGAAGGCGTCGCCCTCGATGATGTTGACGCGCGGATAGAGCCGGCGCAGATGGCGCACGAAGTCGGTCGAATATTCGATCGCGTAGAGGTTTTCCGGCTTCACGCCCTGGGCCAGGATGGCGCGGGTGATGACGCCCGTGCCGGGTCCGACCTCCAGCACCGGCAGGCCGGATTTCGGGTTGACGATCGAGGCCATCTTGCGAGCGGTGACGGAACTGGTGGGAACGATGGAGCCGACCGCTTTCGGCTTGTCGATCCAGCCTTTGAAGAACTTCAGCTCGTCGTCGAATTTTTCCGCCAGCGCTTTGCGCAATCCGGGACCACGTGCCATGCGAGCTCTCCTCAACGCTCCCCGAACCGCTACTTATCAGCTAGGTGGAACAAGGCAAGGCGTCAACGTGGCATAAGGTGTTGATGACCCTTGGGAATGTCGCCAACGCAAGTCGCCCAGAAGCGTGAGGCGGTTTTGGGATGACGACTTTGCGTCAAAAAAGACGTCAGCGGTCGCCAAAGGACTCGAAAAAGTCCTTCATCCGGGCGAAGAAGCCGCTCGACTGGGGCGAGTTGTCCTTCGAGGAGAGCTGCTCGAACTCTTCCAGAAGCTCGCGCTGGCGGCGCGACAGGTTCTGCGGCGTCTCGACCGCCGTCTGGATGTAGAGGTCGCCGACATTGGGCTGCCGCAGCACCGGCATGCCCTTGCCCTTCAGCCGGAACTGGCGGCCGTTCTGGGTGCCTTCCGGCACCTTCACCTTGGTCTGCGTGCCATCGAGCGTGGTGACCTCGAACGAGCCGCCAAGCGCGGCGGTGGTCATCGAGATCGGCACCTTGCAATAGAGGTCGGCGCCGTCGCGCTGGAAGAATTCGTGCGGCTTGACCGCGAGGAAGATGTAGAGATCGCCCGACGGGCCGCCGCGCAGGCCGGCTTCGCCCTCATTGGCAAGCCGGATGCGGGTTCCGTCCTCGATGCCGGCCGGGATGTTGACCGACAGTGAACGCTCCTCGGTGACGCGGCCCTGGCCGGCGCATTTCGGGCAGGGGTCCTTGATCGTCTGGCCTCGGCCCTGGCATTGCGGGCAGGTGCGCTCGATCGAGAAGAAGCCCTGTGTTGCCCGCACCTTGCCGTGGCCGTGGCACATGGCGCAGGTCACCGGCTGCGTGCCGGGCTTGGCGCCGCTGCCGGAGCATTCCGAGCAGGAAATCGAGGCCGGGACGCGAATCTGCGCCGTCTTGCCGGAAAACGCCTCTTCCAGCGAGATTTCCATGTTGTAGCGCAGGTCCGCCCCGCGCTCGCGGCCGCCCGACGAACGGCGTTGGCGGCCACCCATCATGTCGCCGAAAATGTCTTCGAAGATGTCGGCGAAACCGCCGGCGCCGAAGCCGTGCGCCGCGCCGTTCATGCCGCCCTGTTCGAAGGCGGCGTGGCCGAAACGATCATAGGCCGCCCGCTTCTGTGGGTCCTTCAGCGTCTCGTAAGCTTCGTTGATTTCCTTGAACTTGTGCTCGCAGGCATGATCGCCGGGGTTGCGGTCGGGATGGAACTGCATGGCGAGCTTGCGGAAAGCGCTCTTGAGCTCCTTGTCGTCGGCGCCTTTTTGCACGCCCAGCGTTTCGTAGAAATCAGCTTTCATTTTTTCCCGCGGTCCGGATGCTCAATGTCTTCAAGCATTGTTGCGTCGTTTGCCGGCACGTTGTTCGATTTAGGAGCGATGCTGCCCGGATGCCAGAGCCGAGCCGGGCTCACGCCATGTTTTTCCGTCACTTTTTAGGCCGGCCCCGCACTTTTTCGGCGAAGGTTGCAAAAAAGCCCGGCTTCGCGCCGGGCTTTTCGCATTATTCGCCGTCGGCCGGCTCAGGCCGACTTCTTCTTGTCGTCGTCTTCGTCGATTTCCTCGAAGTCGGCGTCGACCACGTCCGAATCCTTGGCGGCGTCCGCCTTGGCGTCGGCTTCGGCCGCTTCCTTCTGCGAGGCCTCGTACATGGCCTGGCCAAGCTTCATCGAAGCTTCGGCGAGCGACTGCGACTTGGCCTCGATGTCGGCCACGTTGTCGCCCTCGGCGGCAGCCTTCAGCGCGCTGATGGCGTCGGCGATCGCGGTGCGGTCGGCCTCCGAGACCTTGTCGCCATAGTCCTTCAGCGACTTCTCGGACGAGTGCACCAGGGATTCGGCCTGGTTGCGGGCCTCGACGAGGGCGCGGCGCTTCTTGTCGGCCTCGGCATTGGCCTCGGCGTCCTTCACCATCTTCTCGATGTCGGCGTCGGACAGACCACCCGAGGCCTGGATGCGGATCTGGTGCTCCTTGCCGGTGCCCTTGTCCTTGGCCGAGACGTTGACGATGCCGTTGGCGTCGATGTCGAAGGTGACCTCGATCTGCGGCACGCCGCGCGGAGCCGGCGGGATGCCGACCAGGTCGAACTGGCCGAGCAGCTTGTTGTCGGCCGCCATCTCGCGCTCGCCCTGGAAGACGCGGATCGTCACCGCCGACTGCGAATCCTCGGCCGTCGAGAACACCTGGCTCTTCTTGGTCGGGATCGTGGTGTTGCGCTCGATCAGCCGGGTGAACACGCCGCCCAGCGTCTCGATGCCGAGCGACAGCGGCGTCACGTCGAGGAGCAGCACGTCCTTGACGTCACCCTGCAGCACGCCGGCCTGGATGGCGGCGCCGAGCGCGACCACCTCATCCGGGTTGACGCCCTTGTGCGGCTCCTTGCCGAAGAACTGTTTCACGATCTCCTGGATCTTGGGCATGCGGGTCATGCCGCCGACCAGCACCACCTCGTCGATTTCGCCCGCCTTGAGGCCGGCATCCTTGAGCGCCGCCTTGCAGGGGTCGATCGTGCGCTGCACGAGATCCTCGACCAGGCTCTCGAACTTCGCCCGGGTGAGCTTCATCGTCAGGTGCTTCGGCCCGGTGGCGTCGGCGGTGATGAAGGGCAGGTTGATCTCGGTCTGCGTCGTCGACGACAGCTCGATCTTAGCCTTCTCGGCGGCTTCCTTCAGGCGCTGCAGCGCGAGCTTGTCGGCCTTGAGGTCGATGCCCTGCTCCTTCTTGAACTCCGCCGCCAGGTACTCGACCAGGCGCATGTCGAAGTCCTCGCCGCCGAGGAAGGTGTCGCCGTTGGTCGACTTCACCTCGAAGACGCCGTCGCCGATCTCGAGCACCGAAATGTCGAACGTGCCGCCGCCAAGGTCATAGACGGCGATGGTCTTGCCGTCCTTCTTCTCGAGACCGTATGCGAGCGCGGCTGCCGTCGGCTCGTTGATGATGCGCAGCACCTCGAGCCCGGCGATCTTGCCGGCGTCCTTGGTCGCCTGACGCTGGGCGTCGTTGAAATAGGCCGGAACGGTGATAACTGCCTTCTCGACCTTCTCGCCGAGATAGGCTTCCGCCGTTTCCTTCATCTTCTGCAGGATCATGGCCGAGATCTGACTGGGCGACAGCTTCTTGCCGCCGGCCTCGACCCAGGCGTCGCCGTTGTCGCCCTTGACGATCTTGTAGGGGACAAGCTTCTTGTCCTTTTCCGTCACCGGGTCGTCGTAGCGGCGGCCGATCAGGCGCTTGACCGCGAAGATGGTGTTTTCAGGATTGGTGACCGCCTGGCGCTTGGCCGGCTGGCCGACGAGGCGTTCGCCGTCGCTGTTGATGGCGACGATGGAAGGGGTCGTGCGCGCGCCTTCCGCATTCTCGATAACCTTGGGCTCCTTGCCGTCCATGATGGCGATGCAGGAGTTCGTGGTTCCGAGGTCGATACCGATAACTTTTGCCATTGTTCTAGTCTCTCCTCTAAGCAGGCTCTCAGGACCCTGATAAGGCGTTCCGACGAAAGCCCCTGTTCACAAGAAATTCCGCCACGGTCCCCGCTTTTTCAAGGCCGGACGGCTGGCGCGTATATAAGAACAGGCGGCACGGGGCGCAAGCATCCTGCGCAAGGTGTCTGCTGTCCGGCAGGAGCCTGGAAAACGGATCAGCCCGTCATATGCCGGGGTCGATCCGGATTTGCTCTATCTAATTGTCCGGCGAGGATTTTTTCGGACGGGACGATCTCATCGATGCGCCGGTTGTATGTCGGGCGGGGAGACGCTTTGCCCTATGGGGCGTGACTTTGCGTCGCGAATAAGTCTGAAAAACGCCTTTGCCGCCATACGCCGGCGATCCGCCAGCGGAGAACATGGCCGCTTGGCAATCGAGGCATGCGGGACTACGAATAAGGCAAGATGCGGCAGATCGCCGGCACGAGCGCCGGCTTGGATCATGCGCGCCAAATCGATCCTGATCGGGATACTTGCCGGGATGGTCGCGTTCTCCGGCTGCACCATCAACGGCGCATTGCAGACGTCTCCTACGGCCTATGGCGGCCTCACCGATGCTGGCTTCCGCATTCCACCGGTTCCCATCTACAAGGTCGACCAGAAGTTCCGCCGGCAGACGGTGGCTTATCCGACCGACGAGGCACCCGGCACCATCATTGTCGATACAGGGGCGAAGTTCCTCTACTACGTGCTGGGAGATGGCCAGGCGATGCGCTACGGGATCGGCGTCGGCAAGGCGGGCTTCGAGTGGCATGGCACCGCTCACGTTGCGAGGAAGCGCGAATGGCCGGATTGGAGCGCGCCGTCGACGATGATCGTGCGCGAGCGCAATCGAGGCCACGTCATACCGGCCCATATGCAGGGCGGACTCATGAACCCGCTCGGGGCGCGGGCGCTCTATCTCTTCAACGAGAAAGGCGACACCGGATATCGCCTACACGGCAGCCCCGAATGGTGGTCCATTGGCAAAGCCGTTTCGGCGGGCTGCATCCGCCTGATGAATCAGGACATCATCGATCTCTACGACCGCGCCCCAATCGGCACCAAGGTGATCGTCTTATAGACGCCAAGTCGTTGCCCGTCGTGGCCTTGGTTGGCAACCGCGATGCCGTCTTACAGGATTGTTCGCGATGCCTTCGCACACCTGTTTGCGGTCTTCCCGTGCCAAAGGATCAGTTTTGGAACGCTTCCATGCAAAGCGCGCGCAGCTTCGGAAAGATGTGCCGTCCTCCGGCTATCACTTGCGTTCCCTGGCTGATGACGGTCTTCGGATCCGGCTTGAGGATCATTCCGCCCGCCTCTTCGACCAGAAGCATGCCGGCCAGGCAGTCCCAGGCATTCATGTGCTCCTCGACATAGCCGAGCAGCCGTCCGGCCGCGGCATAGGCCAGCATCAGCGCGCCGGAAGCATTCCTGAAGAACACGCCGCCTTCGGCCATGATCAGGCTGATCAGCACCGCGACATGTTCGGTGGCGGCCCGGTTCGAAAGCCCGGTTCCGACCGAGCCTTCGGAAAGCGCCGTGGCGCCGCTCGCCTTGATCGGCCGCCCGTTGACGAAAGCGCCGCCGCCAAGACGGCCGTGGAAGGTCTCGCCGGTCGAGGCCTCGTGGATGACGCCGACGACGGTCTCGCCGTCCCTGGCGCAGGCGACCACCACGCACCAGGCGGGAATGCCGCGCACGAAATTGGCGGTGCCGTCGATCGGGTCGATCACCCAGACATAGCCGGTCTTGCCGGCCGCCGGCGCGTGCTCCTCGCCGACGATGCCGTCGCCCGAATAGGCCTCGGCGATCGCCGCGCGTACGAAAAGCTCCACCTCGCGGTCGGCGTCCGAGACAAGATCCTGATGGCCCTTGCTCTCGATCGTCAGGTTTTCGAGGTCGCGAAAATATTTCAGCCCAAGCTCGCCGGCACGCCGCGCGAGGTCGATGGCGAACTGCATGCGCTGGTCGAGGTCGTCGGTCACGGGAAGGCTCGCGCTTGAGGAAGGGGACTGCCCTTAGCAGACGAGTATGTCAGGCAAAAGCCATCGGGTGGTCAGGCCGCTTGCGACGTCGACTTGTGGACGTCGGCAAGAATCTCGAAGGAACGCACCCGCGCCGCGTGGTCGAACATCTGCGCCGTCACCATCAATTCGTCGGCGCCGGTGCGGCGCATGAAGGCGTCGATACCCTGGCGAACCGTTTCCGGCGAGCCGACGACGGCGCAGGACAGCGCCTGGGCAAGCATGGTCCTGGCGACCGGATCGAGGTCGCGGTCATAGTTCTCCACTGGCGGCGGCAGCTGGCCTGGCCGGCCGCTGCGCAGATTGACGAAGGCCTGCTGTAGAGAGGTGAACAAGAGCTTCGCCTCGGCGTCGGTGGGCGCCGCAAAGACATTGAGGCCGAGCATGACATAGGGCTTGCCGAGCTGGGCCGACGGCTGGAAGCGCGTGCGGTAGACCTCCAGCGCGTGGTCGAGTTCGGCCGGCGCGAAATGCGAGGCGAAGGCATAGGGCAGGCCAAGTAGTGCCGCGAGCTGCGCGCCATAGAGGCTGGAGCCCAGGATCCAGATAGGTACGTCCTGGCCTTCGCCCGGCACCGCGCGGATGCGCTGTCCTTCCTCGGCCGGCTGGAAATAGCCCATCAGCTCGACCACGTCCTGGGGGAAGTTGTCGCTCGCCTCCAGATTGCGGCGCAGTGCCCGCGCCGTCATCATGTCGGTGCCTGGCGCGCGGCCGAGGCCGAGATCGATGCGGCCTGGAAAAAGCGCGTTGAGCGTGCCGAACTGCTCGGCAATCACCAGCGGCGCATGGTTGGGCAGCATGATGCCGCCGGCGCCGACGCGAATGGTCTTCGTGCCGCCCGCCACATGGGCGATGACGACGGAGGTCGCCGCACTGGCGATGCCCGGCATGTTGTGGTGCTCGGCGAGCCAATAGCGCTTGTAGCCCAGCCGCTCGGCGTGGCGGGCAAGGTCGAGCGAATTGGCGAGCGACTGCGAGGCATTGCTGCCTTGGGTGATCGGCGACAGGTCGAGAACCGAAAGGGCCGTCATTGATCAGGTCTCCACGATGTTCTTCTGCCGCAGCCTCGCCTCGAAGGCGGCGCGGTCGGGAATGACGACGGCAAGCTGGCTCTCCAGCACGTCGGCGAGCTCGGCGGCGCTCGCGATCTCCCGCTGCTCGGTGCGGCCGCCGAGATGATGGGTCGACAGCCGGTTGTTGCGCAGCGCGTAGCGCCTGTCCGGCAGGGCGCGCGCAGCAACCAATGTGGAAAGGAAATGCGAGCTCGGATGCGTCGACAGGAAATGGCTGCTCACCTGGTAATCAACCTCGTAGGCCCGCTGCATGTCGAAGCGGTAGAGCGTGCGCCAATTGCCGCCGATATTGGCCTGCAGGCGAAAATGATCGCCGTTCAGCGATGCGGAACGTCTCGTGCGGCGTCTGCTGTTCCAGGTCCGGCTCGAGCAGCAGCGGCGCCGTCAGCGTCAGGCCGCCGAAGCCGACATCGGCGATATGGGTTCTTCCATCGAGCTCGATGCGCAGCAGCATATGGCTGCGCGCCGTGACGGCGTCGTCCGGCTGGCCCCACAGCACGCGGGCGGCAAGCCCGCTGACGGTGAAATCCAGCTCTCCAAGCGCATGCATGAAGATCAGATTGTGCTCGAAGCAGTAGCCGCCGCGGCCCTGGCTGAAAACCTTGTCCTGCAGCGAAGCCGGATCGAGCCCGACAGAAACGCCCATCAGAGCATCGATATTCTCGAAGGGGATCGCTCGCGGATGGGCCAAATGCAGCGAGCGCAGCGTGGCGAGCGAGCTGTCGGTCGGCCCGCTATAGCCGATGCGGGCGAAATAGGCGTCGAGATCGAAATCGCTCATCAACATGGGGTCCGGCTTGACCGGCCCGATATAGGCACTCCCTGCCGCTGCCGCAAACGATGGGCAGGGTCTCGACATTGGGCCAGGGCATCACGCCCCGGACTTGTGGTTGTTCTCGCTCGGTTCGTCGTCGATGAGGATGGTCTGCTGTGCCGCTAGGAAGTTGCCGACATGGCTGAGGCCGTCGAAATGGTCGCAGAACACCTTGACGACCACCAGGAGCGGCACCGCCATCAGCGCGCCGACGAAACCCCACAGCCATGACCAGAAGGCGATGGCGATGAAGACCGCCACGGCGTTGAGCTCGAGCCGCCGGCCGACCACCGTCGGCGTCACGAACTGGCCTTCGACGACGTCGCACAACAGCACGAAGGCGGGCGCCAGCAGCGCGTAGGAGATCGTGTCGAAGCTGATCAACGCGATGACCGTCACCAGGAGGATGGTGATCAGCGCGCCGACATAGGGCAGGAAATTGAGGAGCGCCGCGGCCGCGCCCCAGACCAGCGGGTTCGGCATGCCGAGCCCCCACAGGCCAAGCCCGATCACCGTGCCGAGGCCGGCGTTGATGACTGCGACGGTGAGCAGGTAATGCGAGATCTCGCGCTCGACGTCATAGACGACGCGCAGCGCACGCTTCTTCTGGCTGAGGCTGGCGAAGGATTGGACGATCTTCTCGTAGAACAAGGTACCTGAGGCGAGCAGGAACAGCGACAGCACGAAGACGATCGTGATGCTGGTGCCGGCCCCCAGAATGTTGCCGGCTGCCGTGGGCAGGATGCCGGACGACGCCACCGCGACCTTCTGCACGCCCTGTTCCTGCGCTGTCTCCGTGAGCGCCTCCAGCTGGCGCGAGATATCCATCATCCTTTCGAGCGGGCGCTTGAACGGCGCCAGCCGCTCGGTGAGTTGCTGGCCGATCGACGAGGTGTTGTTGATGAGGTCGATGACCGGGCCGCTGAGCAGATACCCGGCGCTGGCGACGAAAAAGACCGAGAGCAACACCAGGAGGGTCGCGGAGAGCACGTCGGGAATACCGTGCTTGCGCAGGAAACGCGCGATCGGCGTCAGCGTCAGCGCCAGCAGGAAGGCGAGGATCACCGGCATGAAGAAAGCGCGGGCGAAATAGAGCGCGAATACCGTCAGCAGAACGAAGATGCCGATCAGCAGCGATCGCATCAGCCGCAATTCGGCGCGGGCGCCGGCGCGCGAATCCGGGCTTTCGGCAACGCTCGCGCCCGAAGCGGTCGTTTCGGCCTTCATAGGTTCCCCTCGCGATCGTCGAAGGAAACGTGCGCGCCGCGCCAAGGTTCCGTTAGTCGGCGGCTGGCTCCTTTGGTGCATGTCGCGCAAAAGTGCGCAGCGGTTTTGCGAAAACGACATGCATAAAAAACAAAGATCTAAAGTGCATCGCCTGAATCCGTTTCAGCGCGAAGCGCTTTAGGCGGCCGGCGCGGTCTTCGCCGTTTCCTCGCGCACGATCGGCGCCACCCTGGTGCCGTAAAGCTCGATCGCCTTCATGATCTTGGCGTGCGGCATGGTGCCGATAGCCATCTGCAGCAGGAAGCGATCGTTGCCGAAGATCTTGTGCTGGGCGACGATCTTTTCCGCCACCTCTTCGGGATTGCCGACGAACAAGGCACCACCCGGACCTCGCGCGTGATCGAAATGCGCCCGCGACGTTGGCCCCCAGCCGCGCTCGCGGCCGATGCGGTTCATCACCTCGGCCTGCGGACCGTAGAAATCGTCCGCTGCCTTCTCGGTCGTCTCGGCGATGAAGCCATGCACGTTGAGGCTGGTGGCAAGCGTGGCGGGATCCTTGCCGGCGCGCCTTGCCGCCTCGCGATAGATCTCGAACAGCGGCGCGAAGCGGCCCGGCTCGCCGCCGATGATGGCGAGCGCAAGCGGCAGGCCGAGCGCGCCGGCGCGAGCGGCGGACTGCGGCGTTCCGCCGATGGCGATCCAGATCGGCAGCTTGTCCTGGAAAGGCCGTGGATAGACGCCGCGGCCGTTGATCGGCGCGCGCAAGCGCCCTTGCCATGTCACCTTCACCTGGTCGCGGATGGCTAAAAGCAGGTCGAGCTTCTCGGCGAAGAGCTCGTCATAGTCTTCCAGATTGTAGCCGAACAGCGGGAAGGATTCGATGAAGGAGCCGCGCCCGGCCATGATCTCTGCGCGGCCGCCGGACAGGAGGTCGAGCGTCGCGAACTGCTGGAAGACCCGTACCGGATCGTCGGAGGAAAGCACGGTGACCGCGCTGGTGAGCTTGATGCGCTTCGTCCGCTCCGCTGCCGCCGCAAGCGCAACGACCGGCGCCGATGCCGCATAGTCGGGACGATGATGCTCGCCCAGGCCGAACACGTCGAGACCGACCTGATCGGCCAGCTCGATCTCCTCGATCAGGTTGCGCAGCCGTTCATGCGGGTCGATGGCGCCGGGGCCCGGTTCCGGGCTGACATCCGCGAAAGTGTAGAGGCCGAGTTCCATTTCGATTGCATCCCGATGCACGGTTTGAGCGTTGATTGTCGGCGCTAGAGGTAGCGGTCGGCCTTGCTGTTCGCCAGTGGCGCGATTTGTGAACGGTGCATCGCGCGGCCTTGACGTATCCCGGCGGCAACAGCGCAGATTTTCATGGCTGGCATACCGTTTTGGCGCTTGAACTCATCGCTTTCGCGCGTATGTAAGCGTCGCGAATTGACTGCAGGGAAGTGGACTTGGCTATCTACAGGGAAAAAGACATATTCGAGCGGCGCAACGCCGCGAACGAGGCAAAGAAGGCGCTCCTGGAGCGCTTCAAGGCAAAGCCGGCGGCGGACGATCCAGCGGTGCTGGCGCGCCAGGCGGAGCGCAAGGCGATCCTCGAGGCCCGTGCGATCCGCGAGGCCGAGAAGGCCAGACTGAAGCAGGAAAAGTTGGCGCGCGAGGCGACCGAGAAGGCCGAGCGCGAGGCGGCGGCCGAGGCTGCTCGCCTTGCTGCCGAACAGGCGGCGGCGGCCGAGGCCAAGATCCGCGAAGCCGAGGAAACCGAACGCATCGCCCGCCTGCTTGCCGAAGAGGCCGAGCGCAAGGCGAAGCGCGACGCGCGCTACGCCGCCCGCAAGGCGCGCGTCGGCCGCACGCCCCCGGGCTTCTCCGCCCGCTGACATAGTTTCGTTCGAAGACGGTTCAGGGTCGCCATCTGGCGGCCCTGAAGGCGTTTGTGCCGCATGCACCGGTGATTCTAATGCATGTCGCGCAAAGGTGTGCAGCGGTTTTGCGAAGACGATGTGTATAAGACAAGACCTAAAAGCGCGTCGCCTGGATCCGTTTCAGCGCGACGCGCTTTTAGGCCACGAGCTTCAACCCGACGATGCCGCAGACGATCAGGCCGATGCAGGCAAGCCGCACCGCGGTCGCCGGCTCGCCGAGCAGCCAGATGCCGAGCAATGCCGTGCCCACGGTGCCGATGCCGGTCCACACCGCATAGGCGGTGCCCACGGGCAGCATCTTCAGCGCCAGGCCGAGCAGGCCAAGGCTGACCATCATCGAGACGATGGTGAGAAGGGTCGGCAGCGGCTTCGAAAAACCGTCGGTATATTTGAGGCCGATAGCCCAGCCGATCTCGAACAGGCCGGCGAAGAAGAGAAAAATCCAGGACATCGCAAAGACTCCGTCATTCCAGCACCGGTCATCCGATGCCTGAGGTGGCGGGTCGTCCCGGCCGATTTCTTCGGGGAAGCGAGGTCGTCCTCGCCGCGTCGATATAGGAAGGTCCCGCTCCCCAATCAACAAAACACCGGCAGCACTCGGCATGCCGCCGGTTCAATTCCACATCGAGACGGATCAGCCGCTCTGGCGGCTTACTTCTCCTTGATGCGCATCGCCTTGACCGGCGGTGCCTTCGGAGCCGGGGCCGCGGCTGGTTTCTTCGCGTCCTTCTTCGGCTTGCGGGGTTCCTTGCCCGCCTTCATCGCACCCTTAGCCATGATTCGCTCCTCCGATTGTGGGCAGCCCAAGTGAAACAAGAGAAGCGCCCGACCGCAAGGGGCTGCTTGCCGCTTCGAAAGCCGGCACCTGGATGTCAACCGTTTTCCCTCTATCAGGCGGCGTCGACCGGATTTCGGGCAG
Source organism: Mesorhizobium sp. WSM4884 (assembly GCF_029625675.1). Lineage (NCBI taxonomy): Bacteria > Pseudomonadati > Pseudomonadota > Alphaproteobacteria > Hyphomicrobiales > Phyllobacteriaceae > Mesorhizobium > Mesorhizobium sp. WSM4884. Next base: position 53,964 of record NZ_JARTVO010000022.1, on the reverse strand, counting down.
CGGCTGCAGGATGGTTCGTCGGCATCTTGAACCTCGGATCGGCTGGCGCATTGTCTGTAGAGCTTCGGCCGTCGGGTCGTTAAGCTCGGTGCCTGGGGCAGGATCGGAAACGGATGGCAGGGCATAGCGGTTCGAAAAGGGTGATCTACGCCGCGCTCGCCGGCAATCTCGCGATCGCGTTGACCAAATTCGCCGCGGCACTCTTTACGGGCTCTTCGGCCATGCTGTCGGAAGGCGTGCATTCGCTGGTCGACACCGGCAACGGCGCGCTTCTGCTTTACGGCATGCATCGCGCCGCCCGCCCGCCCGACCGCACGCACCCGCTCGGCCACGGACGCGAACTCTACTTCTGGAGCTTTATCGTCGCGCTGCTGGTTTTCGCGCTGGGCGCCGGCGTTTCCTTCTATGAAGGCGTCATCCACATCATGGCGCCCGAGCCGGTCGTCAACGCCAAGGTCAACTACATCGTGCTCGGCCTCTCCTTCCTGTTCGAAGGCAGTTCCTGGCTGGTGGCGTTGAAGGAGTTCCGGGACCGGAAGGGAAAGCTGGGCTGGTTCCAGGCGGTGCGGACCAGCAAGGATCCCAGCGTCTACACCGTGCTGTTCGAGGACAGTGCCGCACTGCTTGGCCTGATTGTCGCGTTCGCGTGCATCCTTGCGTCCGAACTGCTAGAAATTCCCGAACTCGATGGTGCCGGCTCGATCGGCATCGCCATCATCCTTGGGGCGACCGCGGCCTTTCTGGCACGCGAGAGCAAGGGGCTGCTCATCGGCGAACCCGCCTCCCCTGAGGTGCAGCGCAAGGTCCTGGCGATCGCCGAGGATGATCCGGCGGTGCAGCGGGCGAACGGCATATTGAGCGTCCATATCGGCCCTGAGGAAATCGTCGCCGGCTTGAGCATCGAATTCGAGGATCATCTCACAGCGCCCGAGATCGAGGCGTGCATCGAGCGCCTGGAGGCGCGGCTGAACGAGGAGATGCCCGAGATCGCCAGGCTGTTCGTCAAGCCGCAGGCGACCGGCACATGGGAGCGCAGGCGCAAGGCTATCGCCGAGGCTTCCGAAGAGGATTAGATTTGAACCGGGACGGTCTTTTGGGAGCAAGCCAATGAGAATCGACGGCGGGTGCCACTGCGGCGCCATTACCTACGAGGCGGAGGTCGATCCCGAAAAGACCTCGATCTGCCATTGCACGGATTGCCAGCGGCTCACCGGCACGGCGTTCCGCGTCACTGTGCGGGTGCCGGAGGAGGATTATCGCATCACCAAGGGCGAGCCCAAGGTCTACATCAAGACCGGGGCGAGCGGCGCCAAGCGGGCGCAGGGCTTTTGCGGCGAGTGCGGCTCGCATCTTTACGCCACCTCCGTCGGCGACGGGCCGAAGGTTTATGGCATCAGGACGGGTACGGCGCGCCAGCGCGACCAGCTGGTGCCGAGGACGCAATACTGGCACCGCTCGGCGCTGCACTGGCTGCCGGAGTTCGAGGGCACCAGGGTCGTCGAGGAGCAGTAGGCTCAGAGCAATTCCAGGAAAGGTGCGTAACGGTTTTCCGTCCGGAATTGCGCAAAACAAATACTTAGAGCGGTTCGGCGATTCCGTGGAACGCTGAACCGCTCTAGTCGTCGCCTTCGACGACCCTCAGCCGCAATTGGCCCGTCTTGGAATCGGCCACCCGCGCGCCTGCTTCGGCCTTCGCCGGACCGCTCCGCGGCGGCTCGGCTTCCGTCTCGCCGAATTCCAGTGCCTCGATCTTCTGGCCGCGCTTGGTGACTTTCGACGTCGAGACGAGGATGTCGTCGATATCCTTGGCCGCTTGGCCGAAATGCGTCTGCAGCCGGCGCACGCGCTCGTCGACGCGCGCCACGTCTTCCATCAGGCGGATGACCTCGCCCTGGATGAGGTGCGCCTGCTCGCGCATGCGCGCGTCCTTCAGGATCGCCTGAATGACCTGGATCGACAGCATCAGCAGCGACGGCGAGACGATGACGACGCGGGCGCGGTGCGCCTTCTGCACCACCGCCTCGAAATTCTCATGGATCTCGGCGAACACCGATTCCGACGGCACGAACATAAAGGCCGTGTCCTGCGTCTCGCCCTGGATCAGGTATTTTTCGGCGATATCGCGGACATGCACCTCGATGTCCCGCCTGAACGCCTGCGCCGCCACCTTCTGCAGCTCGGCGCCCTCCGCGGCGCGGATGGCGTTCCACGCTTCCAGTGGGAACTTCGCGTCGATGGCAAGCATCGGCGCGCCATTGGGCATCCGCACCAGGCAGTCCGGACGGCTGCCGTTGGAGAGGCTCGCCTGGAACTCGTAGGCGCCGTGCGGCAGACCGTCGGCGATGATCGCTTCCATGCGCGACTGGCCGAAGGCGCCGCGCGTCTGCTTGTTGGAAAGGATCGCCTGCAGCTGCACGACCTGGCCGGCGAGAGACTGGATGTTGCCCTGCGCCGTGTCGATCACCGCCAGCCGCTCCTGCAGCTTGGCCAGGCTCTCATGCGTCGACTTCGTTTGCTCGGCCATGGTCTGGCCGAGGCGGCCGGTCATGGCGTCGAGCCGCTGGCCGAGCGATTGGGTCAGCTCGGCCTGCCTGGCGCCGAACACTTCGGCGATCGCGCCCATGCGCCCCTGCATCTCGGCCTGCGCCTGCAGGATGTCCGCCATCCGCGCCTCGGTGTCACGGGCATGATCGGCCGCTTCGGCTGCGGCAATCGCGCGCGCCTTGCCCGCGCGCCACAAGGCGATAACCAGCGCCAGGACCAATGCCAGCAGCAGCAGCGCGCCGAAGCCGAGCACCCCGCCGAGCGTGATCGTGGTGGCGCCGAGCCGCGCGACCGGTTGCGAAAGGATGGATGTCATGTCGTTCATGCCGGCAGCATAGCCGATTCGGCTTGCCGAAACAGATCAAAACGTGAACAGGTCGCAGCCGCCCCCGTTGACGCTTTTCCAACGACGTCTTAGGTGAGACGCCATGTCGATCAAGCCGCTCATCATCCTTCCCGATCCGATCCTGCGCCAGGTTTCCAAACCGGTCGAGCGCGTCGACGGCGATTTGCGCAAGCTCGCCGACGATATGCTGGAAACCATGTACGACGCGCCGGGCATCGGGCTGGCGGCAATCCAGGTCGGCGAGCCGCGGCGCTTGCTGGTCATCGACCTCGCCAAGGAGGGCGAGCCGCCTGCGCCGCATGTCTTCATCAATCCGGAAATCCTCGAAAGCTCCGACGAGCGCTCGGTCTATGAGGAAGGCTGCCTGTCGATCCCCGACTACTATGCCGAGGTCGAGCGTCCCGCAGCGGTTCGGGTGACGTATCTCGATCGCGACGGCAAGCTGCAGGAGATGCAGGCCGAGGGCCTGATGGCGACCTGCCTGCAGCACGAGATCGACCATCTCAACGGCGTGCTGTTCATCGACCACATCTCGAAATTGAAGCGCGACATGGTGGTCAGGAAATTCAAGAAGCTCGCCAAGGACAAGGCGCCGGGCAAGATGGTGGGCTAGGGGTCATGCCCCTTCGCGTCATCTTCATGGGCACGCCGGATTTTTCCGTGCCGACGCTCAGCGCCATTGCCGAGGCCGGCCACGACATCGCGGCCGTCTATACGCAGCCGCCGCGCGCGGCCGGCCGGCGCGGATTGGAGCTTACGCCGTCGCCTGTCCAGCGCGAGGCGGAGCGGCTTGGCCTCCAGGTGCGGACGCCGACATCGCTCAAGGGCGAGGCCGAGCAGCGAGCCTTTGCCGAGTTGCGGGCCGACGTCGCCGTGGTCGTCGCCTACGGCCTGCTTCTGCCGAAGCCCGTGCTGGAGGCGACCAGGCTCGGCTGCCTCAACGGCCATGCTTCGCTTTTGCCGCGCTGGCGCGGTGCCGCGCCCATCCAGCGCGCCATCATGGCCGGCGATGCCGAAACCGGCATGATGGTGATGCGCATGGAAGAGGGTCTGGACACCGGCCCGGTGGCGTTGGTTGAAAAATGCGCCATCGGACCCGATATGACCGCCGGCGAATTGCATGACCGCCTGATGGCTCAAGGCGCTTCGCTGATGGTGGAAGCACTGACGCGGCTGGGGATAAATTGTCTGACATTTACCCCGCAGCCGACGGAAGGGGTGACCTACGCCCGAAAGATCGATAAATCGGAGACGCGCGTAGACTGGACGCGGCCTGCCGGCGAAGTCCACAATCACATTCGCGGCCTCTCGCCCTTTCCGGGCGCGTGGTGCGAGGTCGAAATTGGTGGCCGCATGGAGCGGCTGAAACTGCTTCGCTCGACGCTTTCCGATGGCGTCGGCGAGTCGGGAGGTATTCTCGATGACCGGCTGACGGTCGCCTGCGGGTCAGGCGCGGTCCGGCTGGTCGAAGTTCAACGGGCGGGCGGAAGGCCCGCCGCCGCGCAGGAGTTCTTGCGCGGAGCCAAGATCGAAAAAGGAACGAAACTCAAATGAGCATGATGTCGATACGCGCGGCGACGCCGCGGGATCGCGAGGCGATCCGCCTTGTCGAAGAGCATGCGTTCGGCCAGCGGACCGAGGCCGGCTTGGTCGACGCGCTGGTGACCGGCGGCGATGCCGTCGTCGAGCTGGTGGCGGAAGAGGATGGCCAGGTCGTCGGCCACATCCTGTTTTCCAGGCTCGTGGTGCAGACGGGCGGCAAGCGCTTCGCGGCCGTGGCGCTGGCGCCGCTGGCGGTCGAGCCGTCCTTCCACGGCACCGGCATCGGCGGCGCGCTGATCCGCGAGGCGCATGTCCGCCTCAAGGAAGCCGGCGAGCGGCTTGCCGTGGTGCTGGGTGACCCGGCCTATTACGGGCGCTTCGGCTACAGCCATGCCCGCGCCGAGAAATTCGAGAGCGAATACCAGGGCGAGGCGCTGCAGGCGCTGGCCTGGGGCGAAGCGCCCGAGGCCGGCAAGCTGGTCTACGCTTCGGCCTTCACCGCGCTCGCTGCTTAGAGCATGATCCCGAACCGAAGGTCCGCGCCCGCGAAAAGGGGGAACCGGTTTTCGGGAAAGATCATGCTCAATCGAAAAAGCGCCGCGACGCGATCGCTGGCGGTCGTCTGAGCATGCCGCGTTTTCGGCTCGATATCGAATATGACGGCAGCCGATTCGCCGGCTGGCAGCATCAGGCGGACCAGCTTTCGGTGCAGCAGGCGATCGAGCAGGCGATCGAAAAGTTCTGCGGCGAACAGGTGAGGATACGTGCCGCCGGCCGCACCGATGCCGGCGTGCACGCCACCGCGCAGGTGGCGCATGTCGATCTCGCCAAAAGCTGGGCGGGCGACAAGGTGCGCGATGCCGTCAACGCCCATCTGCAGGCGGCCGGCGCGCGCATCGTCATCCTCAATGCGGCGCTCGTCGCCGACGGCTTCGACGCGCGCTTTTCCGCCACCGGCCGCCATTATCTCTACCGCATCCTCAACCGCCGCGCGCCCTCGGCGCTGGAAAAGGGCAAGGTCTGGTGGGTGCCGAAGCGCCTAGATGCCGAGGCCATGCATGAGGCGGCGAAGGTGCTGCTCGGGCGGCATGATTTCACCACCTTCCGCTCCACCCAATGCCAGGCCGAAAGCCCCGTCCGCACGCTTGCCCAACTTGACGTCAGCCGTATGGGCGATCTCATCGAGGTGCGGACCTCGGCGCGCTCGTTCCTGCACAACCAGGTGCGCTCGATGGTCGGCTCGTTGCGGCGGGTCGGCGACGGCTCGTGGAGCGCTGCCGATCTCAAGGAGGCGCTCGAAGCGCGCGACCGCGCCGCCTGCGGCCAGGTGGCGCCGCCGGATGGGCTGTTTCTGGTCGGGGTGGATTATCCTGCCGAGCAAACCGATCAGTCGGTGCCGCCCTCTGCCAGATCGTCTGACCAATTGGCGCCGCCGTAGAACAGGCGCAAAATCACCACGCGCTCGGGTTCCACAACGAAGGCAACGGTTATGCGGCGCTCAAATCAATCCGATGATCCGGAGGTCTGGCCGCACGTCATGGCGGCGCGTGCCGCGCTCAGAGCCATATTCGAGGCGCTCGCAGAAGGCGCGTAGATGGCTGCCGTAACGGTCGGCCGTCGCAGCGCCGCTGGCTTGCGCAATGACATTATAGATACGATCGAGGTCATCGCCTGCGTCAGGCGTATAGATGAGAGCCCGACGTTTCACGGCTTCTTCTGAGGACGCGTCGCATGGCGCTTGCGCGCCCGCTCGGCCATTTCCTCAGGCGATATGCCTTTGCCGGGATTGGCTTTCCAGGCGTCATAGGTCGGAGCGACCTCCTCGCGCAGCCAGCGCTCCACTGCGGCATCGCGCTCCTGCAGCGCGCGAAGCCCGGCGCGGATGACCTCGCTGCTGGTGGCGTAGGCGCCCGACTGAACAAGCTGGTCGATAAAGGCGGCTTGCTCCGACGGCAGGCTGAAAGTGCGTTTTTCCGTGGCGGACACGTGCTCTCTCCCGGGAGTCGGTATGAAATTATCATACCGGACCGACAGCAAATTGGAAGACCACCCCCGATCGGAAAGATCAGCCCCGTGCGCCGTTCGGTATGTCGATGCCGAGCAGCGCCTGCAGGCCGAACAGGACGAGCAGGGAGGCCACGAACATGCCGGCAAACACTGCCGTGCCGATGGCCGCGCCCTTGCCGATCGTCGCGTTGGTCATGCGCCAGGTCAGCACCATCGACAGCGCGAACAGAAGCAGCGAGACCAACCCGCTGATCTCGTCGGTCGAAGGCAGGAACAGCCTCAGCAGCGCCGACGGCAGCATCAGCCAGGCGATGATCGCGGAGGCCCAGTTGGAGGCGACGACGTAGTGGACGAAGCGGCCGCCGATGCCGGCGCGCGGCGCGACCAGCGCAAGCGCCACCAGCGGCAGCACCCAGGAGCCGATGTCGACCGTCGCCAGCTTGAGCAGCATGCCGAGGCGACCGGCAAAAGCGTTCGGATCGCCGATCTCGTTGGCGATGCCGACCCAGCCGACGATCAGCGCCGGCGCCGCCACGACGATGGCGAAGAAGGAATTCCAGAAGCCGTCCGCCGTAAGGTCGAGCATGCGCAGGCCGTCGGCCTTGCCGAGCATCAGCCGCCAGGCGCCGGCCAGCGAAGCATAGGTTTCGTCTGCCGAAAGCATGGTCACGCGAGGCCCTGTCCGAACCAGTCTTCGATGAAACGTTCGTAGATTTGCGTCAGCGTCTCCAGGTCGGCGACCGCCACACGCTCGTCCACCATGTGCATCGTCTTGCCGACCAGCCCGAACTCGACCACCGGGCAATAATCCTTGATGAAGCGTGCATCCGACGTGCCGCCGGAGGTGGAGAGCGCCGGTGTCCTGCCGACCACGGCGGCAACCGACGCGCTCAGCGTGTCGACCAGCTTGTCGTCGCGAGTGAGGAAGACATGGCTCGGCCGGTCGCGCCAGACAAGCTCGTAGTCGACTGGCGTCTTCTTGCCTGGCCGGTATTTCTTGCGCCCGGCCGCCTGGTCGAGCCGGTTGTGGATCTCGGCCTGGATCGTTTCGGCGTCCCAGGTGTCGTTGAAGCGGATGTTGAACGTGGCGGTCGCCTTGGCCGGGATGACATTGGTCGCCGGGTTGCCGACGTCGATCGACGTCACCTCGAGATTGGTCGGCTGGAAATCCCCGGTTCCCTTGTCGAACACCGGATGCAGCAGCGCGTCGACCAGGCTGATGAGACCGCGCACCGGGTTGTCGGCAAGCTGCGGATAGGCGGCGTGGCCCTGGCGGCCGTTGACGATGACGCTGCCGGACAGCGAGCCGCGCCGGCCGATCTTGATCATGTCGCCGAGCGCATCCGGATTGGTCGGCTCGCCGACGATCGAGGCGTCCCATTTCTCGCCCTTGGCGGCCGCCCAGTCGAGCAGCTTCGTCGTGCCGTTGATGGCGGGCCCTTCTTCGTCGCCCGTGATCAGCAGCGAAACCGAGCCTTTCGGTCCGCCATTTCTTTCGATGTGGCGCGCCACGGCGGCGATGAAGCAGGCGATGCCGCCCTTCATGTCGACGGCGCCGCGGCCATACATCTCGCCATTGGCGATCTCGGCGGCAAACGGCGGATGCGTCCAGGCCGCCTCGTCGCCAACCGGCACGACGTCGGTATGGCCGGCAAACATCAGATGCGGGCCATTGCCGGAGCGGCGCGCATAGAGGTTTTCGATGTCCGGCGTGCCGCTTTCCGAGAACAGCGGCCGCTCGACCGAGAAGCCGAGCGGCTTCAGCATGTCCTCCAGCGTCCGCAGCGCGCCGCCTTCGGCGGGCGTCACGGAAGGACAGCGGATCAGGGCGGCAAGATTCTGGGCGGGGTCGGTCGGCAATTTCATAGGCAAAGCGATAGTCGAAAGCAGTAACTCTGTCACGGTGGCAGATGATCGCCGATCATGCCACCGACAATATGGTTATGGTTGTCATGTCGTATAGTCGCGCGAGCCAGCACGGGATGATCGCATGGCCAATGACGGAAGAACGATCGCGGTTGCCGGCGCCGGCAGCATCGGCTGCTATGTCGGCGGCTGCCTGGCGCTTGCCGGGCGAAAGGTGAATTTCCTGGGCCGTGGCCGCATCGTCGAGACCATGCGCAAGGATGGGCTTCGGGTCAGCGATCTCGACGGTCGCGATCGGCGCATCGACCCCGAGGCGCTCGCGGTCACCGACGATCCGGCGTTGGCGCTGCGCAATTCGGATATCGTTCTTGTCACGGTCAAGAGCGGCGCGACCGAGGAGATGGCAGCGCTCGTCGCAGCCCATGCCCGGCCCGATACCATCGTGGTCAGCCTGCAGAATGGCGTCGACAACGCGGACAAACTGCGCGTCGCGCTTCCGGCGCGTCGCGTGCTGGCCGGTATGGTTGCGTTCAACGTCGTGCAATCGCCGGAGAGCGAAACGCCATTCCGGGTCCGGCGCGCCAGCGACGGCAAGGTGCTGATCGAGGATACCGTGCCCGGCCTCGCCACCTTGCTTGACGTCGAAGGGCTCGCGGTTCGGACCCATGCCGACATGAAGGCGGTGCAGTGGAGCAAGCTGCTGATGAACCTCAACAATGCGCTGGTGGCGCTGTCCAACCTGCCGCTGACCAGGGAGCTCGCCGATCGCCGCTGGCGCGTCATCCTGGCGGACCAGATCGACGAGGCGCGGGCGGCGATGAAAGCCTCCGGCATCGAGCCGGCGCGCATCGCCGGGCCGCCGCCATGGCTGCTGCCGAAAGTGCTGCGGCTTCCGGACTGGCTGTTCGGACTTCTGGCGCGCCGCATGCTGGCGATCGATCCCGAAGCGCGCGCCTCGATGTGGGACGACCTCGAGCGGGGCCACCCGACCGAGATCGACGAGTTACAGGGCGCGATCCTGCGTTTGGCGGAAAAGACCGGTGTGCCGGTGCCTTTGACGAAGCGCGTCGCGGCGCTGATCCGTCAGGCGGAAGCGGACGGGTGCGGCTCGCCCGGCCTGCGACCGGATGCGGTCAGTGGCGGTCCTCGATCAGCGTGATCTTCTGCCAGATTTTTCTCGACAGGTTGGAGGCTAGGTTCTCGATGTCGTTGACGCCGTCGACAACCACGGCGTCATTAACCGACTGGGCAAACAGCGCGGCGATCTTGCCGGTGATCGACAGCATCTCCGAGCAATAGTCCAGGTAACGCGCGAGGTCGGCGGCATTGGTGATGCGGGCCGGCGAATGCGCCGTCGGCCTGAAATCTGCCGATAGCGCCGCCGGGTCTTTAGTCAGCTGGTGCATGTCGATGACATGGATCAGCGAGCGCAAGCCGTGAAGCTGGCGGAAGACCTGTTTGCGCTTGATCCGTTCTTCGCTGCGGATCAGGGTGAGGAAGCCGAGCACGGCGAGGATGACGGTGTTGATCGTCGCCTCGATGCCCTGCACCGACTGCACGGCATCGTCGGTTCCCGAAATGCGGTCGAGCGGCAGGACGGTACCGACGAACAGGAACATCGCGACCCCGGCAATGAAGGCCGCGACGATGACGCCGCGCAGCCACCAGATCGGCGCATCCAGCTCCCTGGCGGCCTTCGCCAGGTCGCGCGACAGGGCGACCAGCTCGCCGGCGACGCCGCGAAGGCCCGCTTCCGGAAAACGCTCGGCGACACGCTCCTCGAGCCTTTCGGCGGTCTCGATGATCAGCGTCGGATCGAGCGTGCGGTAGCGCATGGCGGCTGCGTCGCTTTAGTGGTCAGCCGGCGCGTTGGTGCGGCTGCCGTAGCGATTGGACCCGGGTTGTCCCGGAAACAGGCAGAGCACCAGGAAGGCGACGATCGACACGACGGGAACGAACAGCACAAGCGCAGCGATGCCGGGCTTGTCGAGGTCGTGCAGCCGCTTCACCGCCAAAACGATGTTCGACCACAGCGATCCAAGGAAGGCGAGGAAGAAGACGAACGACCACAGGTTGCTCTCGGCCGAGCCTTCCGGCACCAGCGTGAAGCGGTAGAGCGGGAAAGCCTGGATCAGGGCAACCAGCAATCCGCCGAGAAAATAGGCCGCGCGGCTGACGCGGCCCGAGGTTTTGAAGAAAAGCCAGATGAAGTCTGATTGTTCAGGCAAGCGGGTCCGGTCCGTATTGATTGGCGCCTCTGGTGCCTTCCAGGATGCCGAGCTCGACCAGCAACCAGATGCCGCCGATGATGGGTATGAGGCCGATCAGCGTCCACCAGCCCGACTTGTTACGGTCGTGCCAGCGTTTGGCATAAAGAGCAATCGCGAAATAGATCGATGCCAGCATGACGAGGATGCCGACGACGCCGATCTCACCGCCGCTGGCCGTGGTGAAACGCGTGCCGAGGATCGAATCGAGAATGAAGGCAACGATAGCAAGAATGATGAATGCGCCGATGCCGGCCCAGAACTTGGCGCGGTTGATGCGGCCGTCGAAACTCGTCAGCAGATACTTCCAGTCCATGACGCCCCTCCGTGTTGAACCAGCGCGACGGAATGTCGCGCCGGCGGAAGGTGCGTCCGTTTCCGGAAAAGATCAATCGCGCAGCAATTCGTTGATCGACGTCTTGGAGCGGGTCTTGGCGTCGACGCGCTTGACGATGACGGCACAGTAGAGGCTGGGCCCCGGCTCGCCATTGGGCAGCGGCTTGCCCGGCAGCGATCCGGCGACCACCACCGAATTTGCCGGCACTTCGCCGTAGAAAACCTCGCCGGTGGCGCGGTCGACGATCTTGGTCGACTGGCCGATGAACACGCCCATGCCGAGCACCGAGCCTTCGCGCACGATGCAGCCTTCGACCACCTCGGAGCGCGCGCCGATGAAGCAATTGTCCTCGATGATGGTCGGGCCGGCCTGCATCGGCTCCAGCACGCCGCCGATGCCGACGCCGCCGGAAAGATGCACGTTCTTGCCGATCTGGGCGCAGGAGCCGACCGAAGCCCAGGTGTCGACCATCGTGCCCGTATCGACATAGGCGCCGACATTGACGAAGGACGGCATCAGCACCGCGCCCGGCGCGACATAGGCCGAGCGGCGCACGATCGAGGACGGCACGGCGCGGAAGCCGGCCTTCTCGAAGTCTACGGCGCTCCAGCCCTCAAACTTCGACGGCACCTTGTCCCACCAGACCGCCTGGCCCGGGCCGCCCTTGATGATCTCCATCGGGTTCAGCCGGAAGGAGAGCAGCACCGCCTTCTTCAGCCACTGGTTGACGAGCCACTTGCCGTCGTCCTGCCGCTCGGCGACACGGGCCACGCCGCGGTCGAGCAGGTCGAGCGCCGACTGGATGGCGTCGCGCGTTTCGCCGCGTGTCGCGGTCGAAATCGTGTCGCGCTCCTCGAAGGCCTTTTCGATGGTCTTTTCGAGGCTCGCCAGATCGGGCTTCGACATGAATTTGCTCCATTACAAAGCTGTTAAGGGCTGCGCCTTAACCTGTTTTGAAATCGCGCGGACCCTATGTGAAGCCTGGATGAGGGTCAATCGCGGCTGCGTCATGGGACGGCGCAAGTAAAGGATTTGGAACGGTGGACTCAATGACACCCATGGAAAAGGCGGGCTGGACGCCGCTGCCGCATTCGGACGAGGATCTGGAGCGGTCGAAGAGCGTGCCGGACACGCCGCAGACGCGGGCCGAAACCTATCGTCTGGCCTGGAACGATCCCGACTTCATGACGCGGCGCGAATTGCGCCCGGTGCGCCTGCAGCTCGAGCTGCTGAAGCCCGAGATGATCCTTGCCGAGCGCGGCATCCGTTCTACGGTCATCCTGTTCGGGGGGGCGAGGCTGCCGGAGCCGGGCGGCGTCGCCTGGGCAGCGAAGAACGAGACGCAGAAGAAGAACCTCGAGCTGAACAGCAAATACTACGAAGAGGCGCGCAAGTTCGCCCGGCTGTGCTCGCAGCAGTCGGCCACCTCCTACTATCGCGAATTCGTCGTCGCCACCGGCGGCGGGCCTGGTGTCATGGAAGCCGGAAACCGCGGCGCCGATGATGTCGGCGCGCCGTCGATCGGCCTCAACATCGTGCTGCCGCACGAACAGGCGCCGAACGCCTATGTGACGCCGGAGCTCTGCTTCAACTTCCACTATTTCGCCATCCGCAAGATGCATTTCGTCATGCGCGCCAAGGCGGTCGCGGTCTTCCCGGGCGGCTTCGGCACTATGGATGAATTCTTCGAAGCCCTGACGTTGATTCAGACCGGGCGCATGGAGCGCGTGCCGGTGATCCTGTTCGGCAAGGCGTTCTGGCAGAGGGCGATCAACCTCGATTTCCTTGCCGAGCAGGGCACGATCTCGCCCGGCGACCAGGACATCATCGATTTCGTCGACACCGCCGAAGAGGCCTGGGACATCGTCCGCCGCTTCTACAGTCTTTGAAGGTGCTGCCCGCTATTGCAGCTCGGCCAGCCAGCCATTCGAATGCGCAAAGCGCACGATGGCGGCGCGGGAGTGGAGTTCCAGCTTGTCGGTTGCCCGGGTCCGGTAGGTTTCGATGGTCTTTATGCTGAGGTTGAGCCGCGAGGATATTTCCTTGTTGCTGTAGCCGAGGGCAACCAGCTGGATCACCGATCGCTCCCGCTCGCTGAGATTGCCGGGGTCGCATTGCGTGCCATGGCGGGGGCTCAGGATGCGCGCGGCAAGTGCCGGATCGACATAATTGTCGCCGGCCAGCACGCATCGGATGGCCTGCAGCAGATCCGTCGCGGTCGACCGTTTGACCACGAAACCGCGCGCCCCGGCCGCCAGCACCTGGCGCAGGCAGCCGGGGTCCTCATGCGCGGTCAGCGCTATGCAGCCAATCTCGGGAAACCGCTCGACGAGCCGCTCGATCAGCGTGACCCCGTTGACGCCGGGAAGCGAGATATCGACCACGGCGACGTCGGGAAGGGCCCTGCCGATGCCTTCGAGGGCCTCATCGGCATTCGCCGCCAGCCCGACGATCGTCAGGTCGTCCTGGCTGTTGATCATCGCGCCGACACCGGACAGGATGATCGGGTGGTCATCGACCACGAATATGCGCCTGCAGCACACCTTTAACCTCCATCAGTCTGTCAAAGGCCCCGCCGCTTGGGGGGGTCCTCTTTGTCCTTGATGGTCTAGGCAACTGCCCCGCCTGGCGCGGGACGCCCGTCTGTCTCAGCAGGCCAGAACGGCCGCAACGGGTAAAGCCATCCCCCGCCTAACCCCATGAGTCGGATTGTAAGCCTCGGCCGACATTTTCGGATGTGGAACGCTTCACTTAGAGCAATTACCGGAAAGAGGTGCCCGGAACGGCACGAAAAACAAATAGTTAGAGCGGATGGCCGATTTCTGTCCAAACGCCGAACCGGTCAGCTGGTCGCCGAGCCGGAACCGGCATTCTTGTCCGATGATGTTGCGGGGAGGAGGGTGTCGGCGTTAAGCCATTTATCCGAGTCAGCCGGTCAAAAGCACATCGGCATAGATTGCGGTCCCCTTGCCCTTGGCGGTTTCGACCGTCAGCTCGCCCCCGATCAAGGCAAGGCGCTCTTTCATCCCGGCAAGTCCCAAATGGTGAGAACCGGGCGCGATATCGCCGTCGAAACCATGGCCATTGTCCTCGACGGCCAGCCGCAGCCTGTAGCCCCGAATGTGGGCCGTCACGCTGACCCGGCTCGGCTTGGCGTGCTTGCCGATGTTGGTGAGGGCTTCCTGCGCGATGCGATAGAGCGTCAGGCCGATTTCGGGCTCGATCGGCCTCGACAGGGCTTCCAGATCGACATCGCATGGGATGCCGAGCTGAGCGCACAGCATGCCGGCCAGATCCTCGATCGAGGTGCGAAGCCCCAGGCGTTCGAGATCAGCGGGCCGCAGGCTCCAGGCGGCATCGTGCACCCTGGCGCTCAGCTGGTCGATCAGCTGGGCCGCGCGCGAGAGGCGGGCATCGAATTCCGCGGAGTCCGCGCGTATGTTGTGCAGTTCCAGCGCCACGCTTGCCAGCATCTGGCCGAGATCGTCGTGCAGCTCGCGCGAGAGGCGCAGGCGCTGTTCCTCCTGCACGGCAATCAGGTGCCGCGCCAATTTCCGGCGCCGGGCCCCGCCGCCCCGAGCCTTGTCGCCCCGAGCCTTGTCGTCCCGAGCCTTGTCGTCCTTGCCTGTAGCGATACCCGCCCGCATCAACCTTCTCTTCTCTTTGCCGTCGTGTGGGTCGCAAGCCGTCCACGGGTCGGCGAGAAAAGGCATGAATATCCGAGCAATATACACCCGCCATATGCCTTTATGCTTGTCAGTTTTTTCCCGATGTCTTCGACTTTTCCCGACAAGGGCATCGGCTGAAAAACCGACAGCCCATGCCGATCAGCCCCAATGTTTCGGCGTCTTTTGTGCCGGCATCCTTGTTGTGTCGTCTCGGTCATCTTCGTGCCGGCCGAGATCTTCAACACCACAACCAAGGAGAACGTCATGAAAAGCATCATCCTGGCCGCGGCTATCCTGTCGGCTCTGACAGTTTCGGCATCCGCGCTGTCGATCGGTAGCGGCAATGGCAACGGCAACGGCAACGTTGGGGTCGGCAACGGTAACGGAAACGGCAATGCCAACACCGGCGCCTTCAACGGCAACTTCAACGGCAACGGCAATTTCGGCATCGGCAACGGCAACGGAAACGGCAATGCCAACATCGGTGGCTTCAACGGCAACTTCAACGGAAACCTCAATGCCGGCGTCGCCAACGGCAACGGCAACGGCAACGGCAACTTCGGCCTCGGCAACGGCAACCTGAACGGCAACGCCAACTTCGGCTTCGGCAATGGCAATGCCAACGGCAACGGCAACTGGGGCATGGGCAACGGCAACGGCAACGGCAACGCCAACCAGTAGCGTCGCAAACCGTCAGCATCGAAAGACGCTGACGCTTCTGGGACCGCCGAGCCTCGCGCCCATCCCCCACGCCAGGCTATCGCCGGTGGTCCCAGTCCTTTCTCAAGCAGGAAGCCTTTTTCCAAAGCAGAGCCATGGAAGGAATTCGCTCATGAAACCGAGCGTCATATCAGCACTGTGCCTTGGCCTTCTGAGCGCGACAGCCGCGAAGGCCGCCGACACCGGCAGTCAGGCCTTCAGCACATCCCGGATCGCGCAAACCGCCGGTCAGTATGGCCACTACATCGGCTCAGATGTCAGGAGCATGGATCCGCTCGGCAGCCTGGGCGGCAATGCCGGCTACAACAACACCGGCAGCGGCAATATCGGCGCCTTCAACAGCGGGACCGGCAATGTCGGCGCGTTCAACGGCAACGACAACACCTCCTCGACCAGCGGAAACCACAATATCGGAGCCTTCAACGGCAACGGCAACACCGGCGAATACGACGGCAACGCCAATGTCGGCGCCTTCAACGGCAACTTCAACGGCGGCTCCTTCAACGGAAACAGCAACGTCGGCGCCTTCAACGGCAATTTCAACGGCCGGGGAAACCGCTGATGGCCAGGCTCGGGCCACTCGCTTCGGCCCGGCGCGGCACTCGCCAGGCGACCGCGAGGCTGTTCGATGGGAACGGCATCGCGGTTTGCACGCTGCTTGCCGCGATCGTGGTCGCCGACGCCTCGACGGTGGTCAGGATCGCCGATCTTCCCATCGGCCGCGGCGATGATGCGATTGCCGGCCTGGGTAACGCCGATGGCTCAAACGGCAACTGGAACACCGGAAACTTCAACGGCAACGGCAATCGCGGCAGCTTCAACGGCAACGGCAATCGCGGCAGCTTCAACGGCAATGGCAATACCGGCAATTTCAACGGCAACGGAAATGCCGGCAGTTTCAACGGCAACATCAATTGCGGCAGCCGCTTCGGCAACGGGTTTTCGTCCGACGGCAACGGCAACGGGAAGCGCCAGGCCTTACCCGACTGGTGCCGGTTCCTGAAAAACCTGAACGGCCAACTAGGGCTGTCGCCCGGTACGATCCCCGACTTCGACTAGGCCCCCGGGGGTTGTCAGCGGGTAAGGTTTCATCGTTCGCTTCGAGCCATGGCAGACGTTTGGAATTGGCTGAAGCCTCGTCATCCCAGGGCGAAGCAGGAGCGAAGCTCCGTCGCGGAGACCCTGGGATCCATGCCGCTACCCGCGCGAAGGGTGCAGCGAAGCAGAATTCTGCACCGTCGCAAGGTCTTGACGTCACGGCATGGATCCTGGGGTCTGCGCCGCGTCGCTTCGCTCCTTGCTCCGCCCCAGGATGACGAAGCGGTCGGCGTTTAGGCCAATCTCCAAGGCACGTGATACGTCAGCAATCTGGGGTTGGTTCAGGCCGTGACGTCGACGATCGCCGTCAGGAAGCCGGCGAGGTCGTCGGTGACGAAATCCACGTCGTCCTCATTTGCCGGATCGCGCTCCCAGATCTCCGAGAAGGTCGGCTCGAAATTGCGCGGCACGACCAGCACCGTCGTCATGCCGAGCGATTTCGGCACCGAGAGGTTGCGCGCCAGATCCTCGAACATCACCGCGTTGTGGCCGGTGACGGAATGCAGCGCCGCGAACCGTTCGTACGTCTGGCGCGCCGGCTTGGGATTGAGACCGGCTGCGACGATGTCGAAAATGTCGTCGAAATGATCCAATACGCCGAGCTGGCGCGCGGCGCGCTCGGCATGCCGGCGGTCGCCATTGGTGAAGATGAATTTGCGGCCGGGAAGCTGGCGAATCGCGGCGCCCAGCACC
The DNA here is from genome assembly GCF_029625675.1 of Mesorhizobium sp. WSM4884. Classification (NCBI taxonomy): domain Bacteria; kingdom Pseudomonadati; phylum Pseudomonadota; class Alphaproteobacteria; order Hyphomicrobiales; family Phyllobacteriaceae; genus Mesorhizobium; species Mesorhizobium sp. WSM4884. The sequence continues at coordinate 36,876 of NZ_JARTVO010000022.1, read as the reverse complement.
GGATCGGGCACCAGCCAGGAATAGTCGATGTCGTGCACCTTCTCGAGGAAGTCGTCCGGGTCGATGCCGTGGCGCGCCATCAGCCCGTTCAGCGTCGTGCCATACTCCTGGTAGAGTTCTTTCTGCAGCTTGCGCGCGTCCTCGCGCGACAGCGTCAGCAGCTCGCTGACATAGGCGGTCATCTTCACGTCGATCTGCGCGAACAGATTCGAATGATGCGGGTAGAGCGTGTTGTCGAGGTCGAACACCCAATCCGTGACATGGGCAAATCGCGAGGGGTCGGGTGTCGTTGTCATGCCTTCCTTATGGCATGCTGGCACGGACTTTATCCACAACTTCCGCGCGTCTTGCGTCGTGAAAATGGCGGCTCGCTTCAAATTTTAACCATCCCGGAAAGGTCGCCTTCAGCGCTTGCTGGCACAGAGGCATTCCGTCGGGAGTCAGCGATGAGTCGTATAATTTTGAAGTCCGCAGTCGTCGCCTTCGCCTCGGTCGCCGCCTCGCTCTTGCTGACGCTGGTTGTGGTCCCGGCCATGGGCTTTCCGATCAGCCGCACCGTCTGGCTGACGGCCACGGTCTGCCCCTTGATGCTCGCCTGGATCGCCAGCGCCGGCACCTTCTGGCAAAGCGACCGTCTGAAGAACGCGCATCGCGAGCTTGCCCGCGCGCATGCGCAGCTCGCCGCCGCCCACAGGCGCCTGTCCGAGAAGGCAAGCCGCGACGACATGACCGGCATGCTCAACCGCGAGACCTTCTTCGCCGCTCTCGACGGTTCCCGCCGCAAGGCCGATCGCGGCGCGCTGCTGATCATCGATGCCGATCACTTCAAGACCATCAACGACAATTACGGTCACCTGACCGGCGACGACGCGCTGCTTTTGATTGCCGGCGCCATCGAGCGCGGCGTGCGCGGCGGCGATGTGCTCGGCCGCATCGGCGGCGAGGAATTCGCCGCCTTCCTGGTCGGCGCCACCGAGCCGGAAGCGAGGCGCGTGGCGGAGCGCATCCGCCGCGAGGTCGAGCTGATCCGCTTCCGTCCCATCGATGAGCGGACCGTGCCGTTGACCGTTTCGATCGGCGGCATCACCTGCGGCGAGAGCGCCACCGTATCGGAGCTGATGCGCGCCGCCGACCGCAGGCTCTACGAGGCCAAGCATCGCGGCCGCAACCTGTCCATTCTCGATCGCGACATTTCGGAAGCCGCATGAAGCGGTTCCGCGCGCGCCGAGCGGAGCAACGAGGCGTTAGCGAGGTCCTATCCTTTCCAAGATTCAACCGCGGCGATCACGTGGCTGTAACCGGGTTTTCACCTGGACTTGGCACGGAATTAGCTTCTGCGGCGGCATGTGTGCCGTCCGAGGACGGCATGCGTGTATCGACCCATCGAAAGACGTGTCATGAACCATTTCATGAGAAAGATGTCGCGCCGCACGATCGTGCAGGCGCTGATCGCGTTGCCCGCGCTGTCGCTGTTCCGCAACCAGCCTGCCGCCGGCCCTGACGAGATCCTCCGCGACGAAATCATAGAGATCAATGGCTGGATCCTGAGGCGGAGCGACCTCGCAATGGCGGCGACTACCCAACGGATGAGGAGACGGCGGGGAACCATCACATGGGCGGCACCCGCATGGGCACCGATGTCTCGAAGAGTGTCGTCGACGCCAACTGCAAGGTGCATGGCACGGACAACCTCTATGTCGGCGGCTCCTCGGTGCTCTGCACTTCCGGACAGTGCAACCCGACGACTACCATCACCGCGCTCGCCTGCCGGCTGGGCGACCACCTTGGCAAGGTGATCAGGGGCGGTGCCGGGATCTCGAACGGCAGCCGGCGCCGCCATGGCGGGGAGATTGTGAGCTCGCTATAGCCCGTACACAGCGACGCGCACCAGCACGGCCGCGGCGGCAAGTGCTACCAGCAGGATGCCAAGCCCGATGGGCGAGCCCCAGCCGTACCATTCCATCGCCAGCTTGGCGTATCTGTATTCCTCCTCGTTCGAGAGAGGGGTGCGCTGTTGAATCAGGCTCATTGTTCACTCCTTGCTGGCGACTTTGCCCTTGCCTTGCAAAGTGCGGCGTCGCATATTGATTCGATGGTCTTAATGTTAGGCAGATTAATAGTTAGATGATCGAAGCAAATTCGTCAAGCACGAATCGCGCGGAAATGACAAAGGCCGTCAGCCTCGCCGTCATGCGCTGGCAGGACGCGACGCAGGCCTATGACGAGGCGGTTGGCGCGCGGCTCGGGCTGATCGCGGCCGAGCGGCATTGCCTGGGCCTGCTCTATGGCGGCCCGCAGTCGGCGGGCGCCGTAGCCGCGGCAACGGGACTCACACCGGCGGCCGTCACCGCATTGATCGATCGGCTGGAGGCGCGCGGGCTTGTCACCCGAACCCGCAGCCTGGAGGACAGGCGCAAGGTGGTGATCGAGGCGACCGAGCTGACCAGAGAGCTGTCGGAGCGCTACTATGGCGCCATAGCGCGGGAGGGCGAAAAGGTGGTGGCGAGCTTCAGCGACGCCGAACTGGCTGCCGTGCTGCGCTTCATCAACGCCGCGCTCGACCTGCAGAGCGAGCAACTGGCGAGGCTCAAGGCCGAGCCGGTCGCTTCAGGCTGAGAAAGCAGCGACTGAGGAAGCGCCTTCCGAATAAACCCAGAGCGGTTCAGCCGCCCGGCGGCCGAACCGCTCTGACGACCGGCTGGGCGAAAGCCGGACCCTTGAAGCGCGCCCCGCCGAACGGTCTCAGGCACCGCGCCTTTGTTTCGATGCCTAAACCGTCGCCGGGTCGAGCGCCGGCTGGCCCTTGAAGCGCGTCACGATACCGGCGAGCGCATCACTGGCGAAGGCGTCGCGCAGCGCATCGAAGGACGGCAGCACGAAATAGGCGCGCTGGAACTTGTCGATCTCGTAGCCGGTGCGCATCACCGTCTCGAGGTCGAACGGCACGTGGTGGGCATCCTTGCTTTCGACCGCGAACTGCAGCTCGGTGAAGGACGACATCAGCCCGGCGCCGAATGCCTTCAGCGGCTGTCCCGGTTCCTGGATGAGGCCGTATTCGGCGCTGTACCAGTAGAGCCGGGTGATCATCTCGTCGCCGCCGAGCGCAATCAGATCCTCGGCCTTCTCGCCATACATCTGCATGAAGTCGGCGAACACCGGCTGGGTCAGGATCGGCACATGGCCGAAGAAGTCGTGGAACATGTCCGGCTCGACGATGTAGTCCAGTTCCTTGCGGGTTCGCAGCCAGTTGGTGACCGGGAAGCGCCGGTTGGCCAGGTGATCGAAAAACGGGCCGGCGGGGATCAGGCCCGGCACCGCCACGATCTCCCAGCCGGTCAGCTTGCGCAGCGTCTCGCTGACGGCATCGAAATCCGGAATTTTGTCGAGCAGGCCAAGCGCCGCGACGCCGTCGAGATAGGAACGGTGCGCAAGCCTCTGCGTCAGCTTCGTCTGGCGGTCGCAGAGCGTGCGCCACACCGCCTGCTCCTCGGCCGAATAATTGTAATCCTGCGCAACGGTGAAATCGGCGCGGCAGACCGAATAGTCGCCGCGCAGGCCCTGCGCCGCGCAGTCGCGGGCATAGTCGGCAACGCTGATCGTCATGTCTTCCTCCTCAGAATTGTGATCGGCGGATCGTGGAGAAATTGTAGCGGCATCCGGCGAGGCAAATCAGCTTTTGTGATGGCTTGATCGCAGGTTTCGAGGTAAAGCTTGCGAAGTCGGCCTGCTTGGGAGTGAAAATGCCTCAACTTGATGAGTTTGAGATTAAAATGCTTGATATCTTGCAGCGCGACGGGCGCAAGCCGGTGTCAGAGCTCGCGCAGGAGATCGGCCTGTCGACCACGCCCTGCGCGCGTCGCTTCGAAGCGCTGCAAGGCACCGGCGTCATCAAGGGTTTTGCCGCCGTGCTCAGCCGCCGCGCCGTCGGCCTGATGGTCGAGGTGTTCATCCAGGTTCGGCTGGTGAGCCACAGCGACGGCTCGCCGGAAAGCTTCATCGCCGCCGTGCAGCGCATGGATGAGGTCTCGTCCTGCTGGACGATGACCGGCGACCACGATTTCCTGCTGCATGTGATGGTGCCGTCGGTGGACGACCTCAACGCCTTCGTCATGCACCGGCTGATGCGGCTCCCCGGCGTGCGCGACGTCCACACCCAGCTCGTGCTGCAGAACATCAAGGGACCCGGCCACGTGCCGCTCAGCCATCTGCGGCGCTGACCAATGCTCTGCGATCAGGTTCCCGGGCGGATACGAGCCTGAAAAGAAACGAGGTGCGCATTAGATTTGGATGTCCTAATCGGTATTACTGAATTGCGGATTGAGTAATTCCAAGAAAAAACATGCGTAAATATTGTTACAGTATCGACATTGCGTGTGCGTCACCTTGTGAATCGGACAAGGGATCGATCCTGTGTTGCTTGGCTGCTCCAGTACGTTGCCTGGAACCGGTACCGTGCCAACTTGGTAAAGCGGTCGTGCAATCCGTTTACCGGCGGTTAGCAACATTAGTGTCTTATAATGAAACGGGCTTGCCTTCGTCCTTCCGTGTGGACCCGACGAACTTCGCTGGTTCGAACCGTTCATGCGGAGGACGAACGCAAAGGAGCACTGAATGCAACTGACGGAGGATGTGGCTCAGAGGGTCACCGAAGCGATTTCACGCCCCTCGTGGAAATCGGCCGACCCGATACTTTTTGCGATGCTCCTGCAGAAGAACGCGGATCAGAATCGCAAGGTCGTGCGCTGGGGCATAGCGGCGGCGGTGTTGAGCTACATCTCCTACGGCGCCTTCGACTTGTTTCTTTTCCCGGACGTCGCCGACCGTTTGATCCTGACGCGCCTGTCGTTGGGATTGACCTTCCTGGTGCTTGTCGAACTCGTCGCCCGACACAGTCGGGCCATCACCACCCTGCACTACGTTGCTGCCCTGGCGATCGTGACAGGCGCCATCGGATGGCTGCTGTCGGCGCTAGGCACCGCGTATCAGGAGGCGCTGTCCCACTTCATCATCTTCGGCACGGTGTTCATTCTCGGCGCCAATCTTTTCTTCAATTTCCGGTTATGGCTCTCGGCGCTGTCGTCCGCGACGGTGACGGTCGCCTTCGTCGGCGCCACGCTGTTCTACCTTCGTGCCGGCTTTGCCACACGCCTGGTGCTTTCGACCTATTTCGCGAATTGCCTCGTTTTGTCGCTTTATCTTTCATGGCGTCTCGCCATGGAGCGGTACCAGACCTTCCTGCATGCGCTTCAGGCGCAGATCCAGGAGCAGGTCGCCATCGAGAATGGTCAAAAGCTCATCGAGATCGCCGACACGGACCCGCTTACCGGGCTCAAGAACCGAAGAGCGATCACGCGGGAATTCGCGGAACTGTGCAAGGAATGGGCCACGGACAATGACGAAATAGGCGTCATTCTCATGGATGTGGACTACTTCAAGCGGTTCAACGACCGGCTCGGCCATCAAGCCGGCGACGACTGCCTTATCGAACTTGCGCGCGCCTTCGATGAAACGGCGGCGGCCAATCATGCCATCGCGGGACGTTATGGCGGCGAGGAATTCGTCGTGCTCTGCAAGGTCGCCGGACGGGATCATCTTCGCGACGTGACGCACCAATTCTGCCGGGCTGTCGAGGATCTGAAGATTTCGCATCCCGATCGGGACGACAAGCTCAACATCGTCACCATCAGCGCAGGCGCTTCGTTGACGCGCGCGGATCACAGCATAGAGCTTCGGATACTGCTGCAAGAGGCCGACCGCGCGCTCTATGCGTCGAAATTCTCAGGCCGCGCCACCCTCACGATCTACGACGCGCAGGCCACCGACCAGAAGCGCGCCAGCCAGAATCTCTCGGAGCTGCTCAAGCACGCCGTTTCGGAACGACTGGTCTCCGTCGTTTATCAGCCGATCTGCGATGCGACGTCCGGCCAGGTGCTTGGCCATGAGTCGTTGATGCGGCTGCGCGACTTCGACGGCAGCCTAATCAGCCCATCCGTCTTCATACCCGTCGCCGAGCAGACCGGCGGGATCGAGGAACTCGGCATGTGGCTGATCGATCGGGCCTGCGGCGACATGGTCGAGCACGGATTGGGATCGGTCGTGTCCGCGAACGTGTCGGTCGTCCAGCTCAAGGCTCCGAATTTTCCGCTGCACATCACCGAGATCCTTGGCCGGCACGGCATGGCGCCCCAGAAACTGGCGCTCGAAGTGACCGAAGGCAGCGATATTTTCCTCGAGGCGCAGGCCGCCAGGAATATCGAGCAGCTCCGCAACCTCGGCGTTCAAATCTGGCTGGATGATTTCGGCACCGGGTTCGCCGGTCTGGCCTGGCTGCGTCGGTTCAAGTTCGACGTCGTCAAGATCGACCGCAGTTTCCTGCACGACTGCCAGACGATTCGAGGCCTCAGCCTATTGCAGGACATGGTCAGGCTTCTGCGCAATCTGGGCCACACGGTGCTTGTCGAAGGCGTCGAGACGAAGGAGCAGCAGAATTTGCTGCAGCACATGGGTATTCAGTCGGTCCAGGGCTTCCTTACTGGCCGCCCCGTTCCGATCGAAGAGATCAAGCAGGCCAGGCGGGAACTCGTTGCCTGAAGCATCTCCCGCGAAAATCGGAACTGGCATGCTTGAAATCAGAACCTAAAGCGCGTCGCGCTGAAGCGGATTCAGGCGACGCGCTTTAAGTCTTTGTTTTTATGCATGTCCGTTATCGCAAAACCGCTGCGCACTTTTGCGCGACATGCATTAAAGCGCATGGAGCGCGACGCCAGCCCTCATGAAAAAGGTCGGGCCGCTTTGCGGCCCGACCTGGAAATCGAAAAGGATCCTTGAAAGGCAGCTCCGCTGCCGCCTATGCCGGCGCCCGGGTGCCACCGCGCTTGAGGATCCTGCCGTAAACGATGTTCCTGTTGGATCCGTAGTAGACCTCGGCATCGACATGGTTCTTGTCCACCGCGGCATTGATGATGTCCCACATGTCGCTCGCCGAACGCAGGATGAGCGGCCAGTCCATGAAGGTCTCCATGTAGCCGTCGGTCGTGATCTCGTCGCTGAAATTGGCGAAGAGGAATTCCCCGTCCGGCTTGACCAATTCCATGGCCCTCTGAAGCAGACGGGCGCCGACGGGGAGCGGCAGGTAATCATACAGGCCGGACGCATAGACGAGATCGAACGTACCAAGCGGGTAGGCACGCCGCAAAAGACCGCGCACGGATCCGTCCATGGCCTCGACGGCGGTGCCGGCGAGGTCTCGGTTGACCGTGCCGACGCTGACCGGGTCCTGGTCGAGACCGATCCAGCGCTTCAATCTCTTCTCCGCGAGCGCCTTTGAGAGCTCGGCTTCCCGCAAATGGCCGCAGGCGATCGCCAGGATTTCGGCATTCTCCACCCGCGCCGCCGTTTCGTCGACCGTTCTGGCCAATATCGCGCGACGCTCGCGCCCCGCCACCGAACTCGCCGCCTCGCTCGTATAGGCAAAGATCTCGCGGCCGAGCTCGCTCGACGATGCGACGATCTCGTTGGCGCTCGGATGCTTGTAGTAGATGTCCAGCAGCGTCGCGTCGCCCGAATAGCCGCGCGGTTTTTCGAAGGACCAACGCGTGAATGGATCCTGCTTCAGATAATCCGCGACTCGGTGCTGCTGAGCCAAGGGTATCAGTTCCTGCCACAGAGCGGGGGCGACATCGCGGCGCAATTCGTGCAATCGACCGGCCAGGCGTTCGACGATTTGCCCCGCCGGCTCCTGGCGCGCGAAAGCCTGGTGGGCGAGGTCCAGCACGAGGGCGAGTTGAGCCGCCCGCGTCTTGAGCTCGACGGCGTCGACCGTTTCTGCGGACGCCGCCTTGTGTTTCTTGATCAACGTCGATGTGATGAGGCTTGCTTCGTCAATTTTCAAATCAGGATTCAACGCCATATGGGCATTCCTTGTGGTCACGCACCGACAATTTATAGATGCATATATAGATGGATAGAGTTTTAATAAAGGTTTAGGCTAATCTGCATTAGATAATGCTAATATACTGATTTCCGAAGGTTTGAGCCGCCGAAAGCCGCATCAACGTGCGGAATGCGTGCCACCACTTCGACGCCTGGCTGCGCTTAGTCGCTTTGACCGCATCCCCCTCAAATCTGTTGGAAAGCTGCATCGAAACTGCTGAACCGCGCCAAGGCGGCTTCGACATCGGCAAATACGACCGGTGGGCCAACTTGGAGGTCCGCCATGAACATCGTGCTGATCAACCCGCCGCATACGGCCATCGGCAGCCGCGTGCCCGACGATCATCTGCCGCCACTCGGGTTGCTGGCCATCGGCGGTCCGCTGCTCGATGCCGGCCACCCGGTGCGCCTGGTCGACGCCGAATTCGGGCCGATGCCGCTTCCCGCGCTCGTTGATGACGCTTTGAGCGGCGATCCGGATTTGGTCCTCATCGGCCATTCCGGCTCGACCTCGGCGCATCCGACAGCGCTGCGGATCGCCGAGATGATCAAGGCCCGCGCGCCCGCGGTCGTCGTCTATGGCGGCGTCTTCCCGACCTATCACTGGCGCGACGTGCTGGCCGCGACGCACGCCTTCGACTTCATTGTGCGCGGCGAGGGGGAGGTGACCGCGGTGTCGCTGGTCGAGGCGCTGGAACGGCGCCTGCCGATGGCAAGCGTCGCCGGTATCGCCTATCGCGATGATCTCTGCCGGGCCTTCGCCACGCCGCCGGCAGCGGCGATCGCCGATCTCGACGCCTGTCGCGTCGGCTGGGAGCTGATCGACCATCGCCGCTACAGCTATTGGGGCGGCAAGCGTGCCGTGGTCATGCAGTTCTCGCGTGGTTGCCCGCATCTATGCAACTATTGCGGCCAGCGTGGCTTCTGGACCCGCTGGCGCCATCGAGATCCGGTCAAATTCGCCAAGGAAATCGCCTGGCTGCACCGCGAGCATGGCGTCGAGCTGATCAATCTGGCGGACGAAAACCCGACCTCATCGAAAAAGGCCTGGCGCGCCTTCCTCGAAGCCATGATCGCGGAGAACGTGCCGGTGCTGATCGTCGGCTCGACCCGCGCCGACGATATCGTGCGCGATGCCGATATCCTGCATCTTTACCGCAAGGCCGGCGTCATCCGCTGGCTGCTCGGCATGGAGAACACCGACGAGGCGACACTGTCGCTGATCCGCAAGGGTGGCAGCACCAAGTCCGATCGCGAGGCGATCCGGCTGCTCAGGCAGCACGGCATCCTGTCGATGGCGACCTGGGTTGCCGGCTTCGAGGACGAAGGCTTGCGCGATCTCTGGCGCGGCTTTCGCCAGCTCATCGCCTATGATCCCGACCAGATCCAGGCGCTCTATGTTACGCCGCATCGCTGGACGCCGTTCTTCCGCATCGCCAAGGATCGCAAGGTGATCCAGAAGGACGTCCGCCTCTGGGATTACAAGCACCAGGTGCTGGCGTTGACCCGGCTGAAACCCTGGATGCTGTTCTTCGCCGTCAAGCTGATCGAGCTTGCCGTGCAATCGCGGCCGAAGGCGCTGGCGCGTATCCTTTTCCACCCGGACCCCGAACAGCGGCATTCGATGCGCTGGTACACGAGGATGGGCCGCCGCGTCTGGTTCCGCGAGGTCTGGAGTTTTCTGGTCCGCGATCGCCGCGTCAAGGACGGACCGACGCTTGCCGAATTCTGGGGCGCGCCGCAGGACGCCGAGGAGGAATCGATGATCGTCCGGCGCCCGGTGCGAAAGCCTGCCAGGGCCGTCATCGACGGCGGCGTTGCATCGGACGAAAGAAGACTAGCCGGCTGATTATGGCAGTTCATCGTTTTATGGAAACGGTGAACTTGCCCTCTTACGGCACGATCAGCGTGCCGGCGCCGTGCTCGGTGAACAGCTCGAGCAGCACCGAATGCGGCGTCTTACCGTTGAGGATGACGACGCCCTCGACGCCGCGCTCGATCGCCTCGATGCAGGTCTCGACCTTCGGGATCATGCCGCCCGAGATCGTGCCGTCCTTGATCAGCGCCTTGGCCTCGGCCACCGTCAGCTCGTCGATCAGCTTCTTGTTCTTGTCGAGCACGCCGGGCACGTCGGTGAGGAAGAGCAGGCGCGAGGCGCGGCAGGCGCCGGCGATGGCGCCGGCAAACGTGTCGGCATTGATGTTGTAGGTATGGCCATCGCGGCCGGGCGCCACCGGCGCCAGCACCGGAATCATCTCGGAACGTGCCAGAAGATCGAGCAGCGTGCGGTCGACCTCGACCGGCTCGCCGACGAAGCCGAGATCCAGCACCCGCTCGATGTTGGAATCCGGATCGATCATGGTCTTGCGCGCCTTTTCGGCGAACACCATGTTGCCGTCCTTGCCGCAGAGGCCGATCGCCCATTCGCCCTCGGCGTTGATCAGCGCCACGATCTCCTTGTTGATCGAGCCGGCCAGCACCATCTCGACGATCTCGACCGTCTTCTGGTCGGTGACGCGCAGGCCACCCTCGAACTTGGATTCGATGCCCATCTTGTTGAGCATGGCGCCGATCTGCGGCCCGCCGCCATGCACGACGATCGGGTTGACGCCGGACTGCTTCAGCAGCGCGATGTCGCGGGCGAAGGCCTTGCCGAGCTCGTTGTCGCCCATGGCATGGCCGCCATACTTCACCACCACGGTCTTGTTCTCGTAGCGCTGCATATAGGGCAGCGCTCTGGAAAGCAGCGCGGCCTGCATTTCGGCAGTGGCGGCGATGTCCGTCATCGATATGTTCCCGGCTTCTAGGAAAGGACGGCGGCGTCTTAGCGGTAATTGCCGCAGGCCGCAAACGGCTTTGCGGTCACAATTGCGAAATCAGCCGGGCGCCTTGAGTGGCGCCCGCCGCTTGAGCCACCCCGACAACTTCTCCATCTGCGCGGCGAGCGACAAGAGCGTCTCTTCGTCGCCCGGCCGCCCCGCGGCCTGGATGCCGAGCGGCAGGCCGGCGGCCGTGACATGCACCGGCAGCGCGATCGAGGGCTGGCCGCTGACATTGTGGATCGCCGGCCAGTGGGTGAACCACAGGCTCTTGTCCATCAGCTGGCCGAAAATTGATTTGATCCTGAGCAGCCCGGTGAGGTGCAGCTTGTCGAGCGTGTTTTCGATGAGCTCGTCGACGCCCTTCGCGTCCATCGCGCCGCAGGCGAGCGGCGGGTGGGCGATAATCGGCATCAGCACGGCGTCGAAGCGCGCGGTCTCCTCGATCATCCGCCGCGCGCTGGCGTTGAGCCGCTGCACCGCGTCATAGACTTCGCCGGCGGACAGCATCTCGCCGAGGCGGCCGAGCACGCGCGTCGCGCGCTCGACCTCGCCGGTGACGGGCCGGCCGACGCGCAGCGCCTCGGCCCGCATCATGCCTGCGACCGCCGAGGCGACGCTCTTGCAGAAATCGGCCATGAAGTCGCGGCCGATATAGGGGAGGTCGATCTCCTCCACCGTATGCCCGCCCTCGCGCGCCAGCGCCACCGCCGTGTCCAGCGCGGCAATCGTCTCGGCCGAGATCGGCAGGCCGAGCGGCGACTTGCGGTAGACGGCGAGGCTGAGCTTGCCGGGATCGCGCGCCGCTGCTGCGGCAAACGAGCCTTTCGGCGCCGGCGCCGCATAGGGTGACAGCGGATCGGCGCCATGCGTCAGGTCGAGCAGCAGCGCCGTGTCGCGCACCGAGCGGCTGACGGCGTGGTCGACGACCATGCCGTACCAGCTTTCGCTGGTTAGCGGCGTCAGGGGCACTCGGCCGCGCGATGTTTTCAATCCGACCAGCCCGCAGCAGGCCGAAGGCACGCGGATCGAGCCGCCGCCGTCGGAGGCATGCGCCGCCGGCACCACGCCTGCCGCCACAAGCGCGGCCGAACCGCCCGATGAGCCGCCGGTGGTGTGGCCGGTGTTCCAGGGATTGCGGGTGATGCCGAAGCGGGCAGATTCCGTCATCAGCCGCAGCCCGTGCTCGGGCGAGGTGCTGGTGGCGATCGGGATCAAGCCGGCGGCCAGATATCGCTCGACCATCACCGAGTTGTAGTCCGCCGTGAAGGCCGGGATGCGGCTGCCGCCATGGATCGGCACGCCTTTGATGCCGATGCCGAGATCCTTCAGCGCGAAGGGCACGCCGGCGAGCGGCAGCTTGCGGTCGACCGCTTTCGCCCTCGCCCTGGCGGTGTCGTAGAGCGGCGTGGCTATGGCGTTGATGTCGGGTCTTGTCGCTTCGGCGCGCGCGATCGCGGCGTCGACCAGTTCCTGCGGCGAAATTTCTCCCCTGTGCACGAGCTCGGCAAGTCCGGTCGCATCCTGTTCCCAAAGCACGCATTCGTTCGACATTGCCGCCCCTCTTTTATGCAAAGCTATCGCATGAAGCGGCAAATCGGAATCGGGATTCGACAGACCAACGGCATGATAAACCTTTGGCGGACAAAGGCCTCGGCGCCCCGTTGCAAATAAATCGCAATCTTCTAATTTGCCCGCATGGGGCCTCAGGACATCAGCAAGCTGATCGTCCGGACTTCGATGAAGGACCGGGCTGCGTTCGATCTGCTCTACAAGCAGACCAGTGGGAAACTTTTCGGCATCTGTCTTCGTGTATTGAGGGACAGGGCAGAAGCGGAAGAAGCGCTGCAGGAGGTCTTCGTCAAGATCTGGACGAAGGCGGACCGATTCGCGGTTTCCGATCTGAGCCCGATTTCCTGGCTGGTGGCCATTGCGCGCAACCATTCGATCGATCGCATCAGGGCGCGGCGCGGTCCTTCTGCCGGCATCGATGCGGCGCTCGATGTCGCCGATCCGGCGCCGGGGCCTGAGTCCATGGCTGTCGCGGGCGGCGAGACCGAACGCATCCACCATTGCCTCGACGAATTGGAGAAAGACCGGGCGGCGGCGGTCCGGGGCGCCTATCTCAACGGCGAGAGCTATGCCGAGCTGGCGGAGCGCTACAAGGTTCCGCTGAACACGATGCGGACTTGGCTGCGGCGAAGCCTGCTCAAACTGAGAGAATGTCTGGAAAGATGACGCTGGCTGAAGACAACGGACCGGAACGCGGAGGCGACGACCTGCTCGCCGCCGAATACGTTCTTGGCGTTCTGTCGGCCGACGAACGCCAGATCGCTTCGCGCCGCATCGACACCGAGACGGCGTTCGCCCGCCTGGTCGATGCCTGGGAGGTCCGTTTCGCGCCGATGGCGGCCGCCTATGCGGCGGTCGACCCTCCGGCTTCGGTCAAGGGGGCGATCGACCGCCGGCTCTTTGCCTCCTCGGCCGCCACATCCGATCCCGGCGCCGGCCTGCTGGGGAACCTCGCCTTCTGGCGCGGGCTTGCCGCCGCCGCGCTTGCCGCTTTGGCCGTCTTTGTCGCCCTGCCTTTCGTCAATCCGTCATTGCCGCCCCCCGAGACCAGGTTGGTCGCCTCGCTCGCCGCCGACAACAGCAACGTCAAATACCTCGCCGTCTATGACGCGGCGCGCCAGGAGGTCGGCCTCTCGCTGGTTTCCGGCGAGCGAGGCGCCGGCAAGGACTTCGAGCTGTGGATGATCGAGGGCAAGAACGCGCCGGTCTCGATGGGCGTCATCCCGGCCGGCCAGACCGCGCGCATGGCGGTCACGCCCGCCGTCCAGCGGAAGCTGGCGCAGGGCGCCGTGCTCGCCGTCAGCCTCGAGCCGACCGGCGGTTCGCCGACCGGCCAGCCGACAGGCCCCGTCGTCGCCACCGGCGATCTGAAGGGCATCTGATCGCCGGAAATTTTTCAAGGTTAACCGAAGTCTATATGCCTTTCGCCGTTGGCAGAAGCGATTCTGTGTACTTAAGTGCGGCGTATCCGAATTCAGATCGGCGAATAAAAAAATTTCGAGGCTCATGAAACTAAGTTTCTGATGCCCCGTATCTCCTAGCGTTCCCAAGGATGGGAAAAACAACCCGAGGAGACTGATATCATGCGTAAACTCGCCACCCTTTTGCTTGTCTCGACGATCGGCATTTCCGCGCTCGGCGCCGTTGCCCATGCCGCCAATCCGATGGTCGGCGGCGCGCCGATGTATGCCAAGAAGAACATCATCGAGAATGCCGTCAATTCGAAGGACCACACCACGCTGGTCGCCGCCGTCAAGGCCGCCGGCCTGGTCGACACGCTGCAAACCCCCGGTCCCTTCACCGTCTTCGCCCCGACCAACGAGGCGTTCGCCGCGCTGCCTGCCGGCACGGTCGAGACGCTGCTGAAGCCCGAGAACAAGGACAAGCTGACCAAGATCCTCACCTGCCACGTCATCGCCGCCAAGGCGATGGCCGCCGACGTCGCCAAGATGGCCAAGGCCGATGGCGGCGCGCATGAGGTCAAGACGGTCGGCGGCTGCGCGCTGACGCTGAAGTCGGAAAAGGGCAAGGTCACCGTGACCGACGAGAACGGCAACGTCGCCCATGTCACCATCGCCGACGTGCGCCAGTCGAACGGCGTCATCCACGTCGTCGACAAGGTTCTTCTGCCGAAGATGTAACAAAGCGCGTGCGGCCGGCGAAGTGAGATGTGTCCCCGCCGGCCGCACGGTTCTCTCTCCCACGATCCGCGCTGCCGTCAAGCGCCGCTCCGCATCTCCAGGGCTTGGGTCGATGCGGGGTGGCGCAGGTGGGCCGTCACCGGCTTTTGACTTTCCGGCGGCGTCCTAGTTTGTAAGATCATATCAGGAGGAAAGGCCATGAACCGTCGCGACTTTCTCTGGAGCGGTGCCGCCGCCACCGCCCTCGCCGTCGGAACCGGAGCGGCGTTGCGCATCGGTGGCGCCAAGCCTGCTCTGGCCGCCGAGACCTTCGAAGTCACCAAGACCGATGCCGAATGGCACGCTATCCTTTCGGACGCCGCCTTCGACGTGCTGCGCAGAGAGGGCACCGAATATCCGGGCACCAGCCCGCTGCTCAACGAACACCGCAAGGGCATCTTCGCCTGCGCCGGCTGCGACCTCCCGGTCTATCCGTCGGAAACGAAGTTCGATTCCGGCACCGGCTGGCCGAGCTTCTGGCAGGAGATCCCCAATGCCATCGGCAAGACCGAGGACCGGTCGCTCGGCATGACGCGCACCGAGGTGCATTGCCGGCGTTGCGGCGGCCATCTCGGCCATGTCTTCGACGACGGCCCGCCGCCCACCGGGCTGCGCCACTGCATCAACGGCGTGGCGCTGAGCTTCAAGCCGGCCGCCGCCTGAGGCAGCGCTTCCCTTTATCCAAAAAGAAACGACCCCGGAAATCGTTGCCGATTTCCGGGGTCGCGCGTGAGGATGCCAGGCGGGGGTTCCGGCTTCCTCAATGGCCTCCGCCGCCACCACCGCGCTGGTCGGCCGGCTTGTTGATGAACAGCACGAGCAGTCCGAGCGTGGCGAACAGCGCCGTCAGCATGAAGAAGACGTCCATGAAGGACAGCAGCGCCGCCTGCTGATGCACCATGCCGGACAGTTTCGAGATCGCGGCGCTGGTGGCATCGAGGCCGGCGGTTTGCTCAAAGTTCAGCGTCATGTTCTGCAGCTTGGTCTGCGCCGCCTGGCTGCCCCACTCGACATGCTCGGAGAGCCTTGCGTAGTGGAAGGCGTTGCGGTCGATCAGCACCGTGTTGATGATCGCCAGGCCGACAGCGCCGCCGAGATTGCGGGTCAGGTTGAACAGGCCCGACGCGTTCTTCAGGCGCTCCGGCGGCAAAGTGCCGAGCGCGATGTTGTTGATCGGCACCATGCACAGCATCATCGAGCAGCCGCGCAGGATCTGCGGGACGAGCAGCTCATAGAAATCCCAGTCGGCGGTGAGATGCGTCATCCACCAGGTGCCGGTGGCGAAGCCGAAGAAGCCGATCATCATCATCAGCCTGAGATCGATCTTATTCGACAGGATGCCGGCAACGGGCGCGGTGAAGAACATCGCCAGGCCGCTGACGAACAGCGCCTCGCCGATCATCATCGAATCGTAGCCGCGGATGCGCCCCAGGAACACCGGATAGAGATAGGTGAGCCCGTAAAGGCCGATGCCGACGACGAAGGAGAACAGCGAGCCGAAGGCGAAGTTGACGTTGCTGAAGGCCCTGAGGTCGACGATCGGTTCCTCGGCGGTGAAGACGCGCCAGAAGAAGATGACACCCCCGATGGTCATGATCACGGCGCAAATGAAGACGGCCTGCTCCTGCAGCCAGTCATGGTTCGGGCCTTCTTCCAGTACATACTCCATGCAGCCGAGGAAGGCGGCCATGCCGATCAGGCCCCACCAGTCGAACTTCGAGAACAGTTTCAGGTTGGGCTTGTCGAAGTCGATCAGCGACCAGGCCGCCGTCGCCACCAAAATGCCGGGCACGACATTGATCAGGAACAGCCAGTGCCAGGACATGGCGTGGCTGATATAGCCGCCCACCGTCGGGCCGATGGTCGGCGCCAGCGTCGCCACCAGGCCGATCATCGGCGAGACGACGGCGCGACGCGACGGCGGGAAGATGGTGAAGGCGGCCGCGAACACGCTCGGGATCATGCCGCCGCCGATGAAACCCTGGATGGCGCGGTAGACGATCATCTGGTCGATGTTGGTGGCGGTCGCGGCGAGCGCGCTGGCCGCGGTGAAGCCGGCGGCGGCGATGGTGAACAGCACCCTGGTCGACAGCATGCGGCTGAGGAAGCCCGACAGCGGGATCATCACCACCTCGGCGATCAGATAGGCGGTCTGCACCCACGGGATCTCGTCGGAGCTGGCGCTGAGGCCCGCCTGGATCTCGGCCAGCGATGCCGAGACGATCTGGATGTCGAGGATCGCCATGAACATGCCGAACACCATCGCCAGGAAGGCGATGACGCGGCGCGCCGGCATGTGGTCGGCGGGCGCGGCGGCTGCCGGCCGTGCCGGCACTGATCCTGCTGTGATGGTCGCGGTTGCCATGTCATGGCCTCCCTGGGAGCAATTCCGGCAAAGCGGTTTTCCGTCCGGAATTGCGTCGAAACAGATAGCTGGCAGGCTGGGCGGCCCGGCGCTCGATCGGCCGCCGAACCGCCCCCCAAACTGCTCAGTTGGTCGTCGCGGCCGGCGCGGTGCGGCTGTCGGCGGCGACGATGACGCTCAGGCCGGCGCGCAGCTTGCCGGTCTTCAGCACGTCGGCCGGCACGTCGATGCGCACGGGCACGCGCTGCACGACCTTGGTGAAGTTGCCGGTGGCGTTTTCCGGCGGCAGCAGCGAGAACACCGCACCCGAGGCCGGCGCCAGCGACGAGACCGTGCCCTCGAAGGTCTGGCCGTCGATGGCGTCGACCGTGATGCGGACCTTCTCGCCGGGCACCAGCCGGCCAAGCTGCGTCTCCTTGAAATTGCCGACGATGTAGAGCTTGTCCATCGGCACGACGACGGCGAGTTTCTGGCCGGGGCTGACGAGATCGCCCTGCTCGACCGAGCGGTTGCCGACGACGCCGTCATAAGGCGCCTTGAGTACGGTGAAGGAAAGGTCGCGCTGGGCCTTGTCGCGTGTGAGCTGGAGCGAGGCGAGCGTGCTTGCCTGCTCCGCGCGCTGGGCTTCCAGCACGCCGATATTGGCCTGGGCCGCGGTGATCTGCGCGTCGGCGCCGGCAAGGGCTGCCTTGGCCTGGTCGAGCGCGGTCTGGGCGTCGTCGAGCTGCGCCTGTGTGCCGACATGGGTCTTGAGCAGCTGCGCCGCGCGGTCCTGGGCGCGCGCTGCGTTGTCGGCCGCCGCCTGGTCGGCGATCTTCTGCGCCTGGGCCTGCGCCAGCGAGGCCTGTGCCGCCTTGGTCTGCGCGTCGATGCGGTCGAGCGTCTTCGCCAAGGTCGCGATCTGCGCCTCGGCCTGGGCAACGGCTATCTTGTAGTCGCCGTCGTCGATGACGAACAGCGGATCGCCGGCCTTGACCCTCTGGTTCTCGCTCACCAGCACCTTATCCACATAGCCGGAGATTTTCGGCGACACGAACGACATGTCGGCCTGGACATAGGCGTCGTCGGTGGAGATCATGAACCGGCCGTCGGCCCAGTAGTTGTAGCCGTACCAGGAGCCGGCGCCGAGGAGGGCAAGCCCGATGATCGGCAGCAGGAACGAGCGGACCGAACGCTTCTTCTTGGTGGGCGCTTCGACGGGAGCGACGGGAGTGGGCTGGACAGGAACTTCCGGCGCTTCGGTCGACGGTTGGACCTTGGCGTTGGGAAAAGTGCGGACTTCGGCGGTGGCGGGCGCGTTCGAGGACATGATAATCTCTCTGGGTAAGTCAGTCAGACTGAACCGTTCGGTTCGAATTGATGATTGACATAGCGCGTAAAGAGGCCCATATCAAGAGCAAATCGAACCGCCTGGTTCGAAATATTTCGTGAGGTGTGACTTCAATGGTCGAAACGACAGCGGATAGCGATCTGCTCGACCTGCGCAAAGGCCGTCCGGCGGCCGGCCAGGATCCGGTCAAGCGGGCCCAGATCATCGAGGGCGCGCGCCGCGTCTTCATCGACAAGGGCTTCGAGGCCGCATCCATGAACGACATCACGCGCGAGGCCGGCGTCTCCAAGGGCACGATCTACGTTTATTTCGCCAACAAGGAAGAGCTGTTCGAGGCCCTCATCGAGGAAGAGCGCGGCACCATCTTCAAGAATATGTATGACGTCCTGGACCACGCCGACGACCTGCGCGAGACGCTGGTGAAGTTCGGCAAGGTGCTGGTCATGAAGATCACCTCGGCCAAGGTCATACAGGCGCAACGCACCGTGATCGGCGCGTCCGACCGGATTCCCGAGCTTGGCGCGCGCTTCTACGAGCGCGGCCCCAAGCGCGGCCACGACAAGTTCGTGACCTTCCTCGATGCCGCCATAGAACGCGGTCTGCTCGAGGTCGACGACGTCGACCTCGCCGCTTACCAGTTCACCGACCTTTGCCTCGCCGGGCTGTTTCGCCAGTGCATCTTCTCCTACCGTACCAAGGCGCCGACCCAGGCCGAGATCGACCATGTCGTGCGCTCCGGCGTGAACGTCTTCCTGAAGGCCTACGGCACCGCGACGCTTACCGCCGAGGAGCAGGCGTCGGAACCGGCCTGACCGAGCTGCCTGTCGGGTTCGTTGGAGTGGAGGGCGCGGCGCAGAAATCCGAAATGCTGGCGGGACACTGAAGCTGCCAATCTCCCCCTTGCGGGAGATGGCCGGCAGGCAAGAGGGGATGTGAAGGGAACGCGGCGCTACACCATCCTAGGTCTCCACTCCTTGCTCCTTCGCGAGCCCGTTGGAAGGTCTTGTTAACCATCGCTTTCTATGTCTCGGGACAGGTTCATTCGACGAGTCTCGAGTATGACATCCATGCGTTTCTCCCGTGCCAATCTTTCCGGTGTTTCCGCCTGCGACAACGACGATCACCGTCGTGCGGCGCAGGCGGGCGGGCATGGCTCGGACTCGCCGCGGCAGGGCCAAGCGGGGCAGGTTGTCACGCTGCGGGACTCGATCGGAGGCGAATCGGATGCCGTCTCGTTCGATTCGGCTGGCGGCGGCGAGTTCGCCCGTCAGCCCTGGCAGCAATATTTCTTCCTCGCGCCCAATGTGCGTTTCACCCGCACCCCGGATTCCGACAAGCGGCCAGCAGCGCAGCCTGACGACGAAGCGTCGGCCAAAACGGCGGCTCCCGCCGGCGATTCCACCCGTCCTGCGCCGACGGCGGCTCAAACGGCAAATCCGACCCGGGCAGTTCCCTCCGCTGCTTCCGCAGTCAGGCCGCAGCAGGCCATCACCACGTCGCCGCGGGCGGTCGCCACTCCGGCGCAAAAGCCGCAGCCGAAATTCCGCTGGTCCTACCTTTCCGACGATGCGTTCTTCGAATTCAGCATGCCTTTGCTCGCCGAACGCCTGGCGCGGGCACGCCTGCACGATCCGGCGCAGCCGCCCGTCGCTCCCGCGCCGGTGAGGCCTGCGCCGGCGCAGCCGAGCCCATCTCGCTCCGCCTCGGCAGGCGAGGCAATTTCGTTCTACCGCGTCATCGAGTGGCGCTCGAATGGGCCGGCCGCAAGCCCTGCCTCGGTGACGGCGCCGGCCGTCGCGCCCGCCGCCCGGCCCGCTCCGTTGGAGACCGAATCGCGCGCGCCAAAAGCGTCGGCCGCCGCGCCGCCTTCCGCTGCAAAGAGCGTCCGATCCGCTAAATCCGCGCCCTCCCTGCCTCTCGCCGGCAAGGTCGCGCCGCCGGCCGCCGACGCCGGCTACCACCTTCCCTCCGAGGACCTCTTGCAGATGCCGCCTGAAGGCCAGGGCTTCTACATGTCGCAGGAGCGGATGGAGCAAAACGCCGATCTGCTCGAAAGCGTGCTGGAGGATTTCGGCGTCAAGGGCGAGATCATCCATGTCCGGCCGGGTCCGGTCGTGACGCTTTACGAGTTCGAGCCGGCGCCTGGCGTGAAATCGAGCCGCGTCATCGGGCTGGCCGACGACATCGCCCGCTCCATGTCGGCCATCTCGGCGCGCGTCGCCGTGGTGCCGGGCCGCAATGTCATCGGCATCGAACTGCCCAACGAAACCCGCGAGACGGTCTATTTCCGCGAGCTGATCGAGTCGGCCGGTTTCCGCAACACCTCCTGCAGGCTGGCGCTTGGCCTCGGCAAGACGATCGGCGGCGAGCCGGTCATCGCCGACCTCGCCAAGATGCCGCATCTGTTGGTCGCCGGCACCACCGGCTCGGGCAAGTCGGTCGCCATCAACACCATGATCCTGTCGCTGCTCTACCGGATGAAGCCGGAGGAATGCCGCCTCATCATGGTTGATCCCAAGATGCTGGAACTGTCCGTCTATGACGGCATCCCGCATCTGCTCACGCCCGTCGTCACCGATTCCAAGAAGGCGGTCACGGCGCTCAAATGGGCGGTGCGCGAGATGGAGGAGCGCTACCGCAAGATGGCGCGCCTCGGCGTGCGCAACATCGACGGCTACAACCAGCGCGCCGCCGCCGCCCGCGACAGCGGTGAGGTCGTGGTCATGCAAACGCAAGTCGGCTTCGAGAAGGGCACGGGCGAGCCGCTGTTCGAGGAGCGGGAAATCGACCTCGCGCCGATGCCCTACATCGTCATCATCGTCGACGAGATGGCCGACCTGATGATGGTGGCCGGCAAGGAGATCGAAGGCGCCATCCAGCGGCTGGCACAGATGGCGCGCGCCGCCGGCATCCATTTGATCATGGCCACGCAGCGTCCGTCGGTCGATGTCATCACCGGCACGATCAAGGCCAATTTCCCGACCCGCATCTCCTTCCAGGTGACGTCCAAGATCGACAGCCGCACCATCCTTGGCGAGCAGGGCGCTGAGCAGTTGCTCGGCCAGGGCGACATGCTGCACATGGCCGGCGGTGGGCGCATCGCGCGCGTGCATGGCCCCTTCGTCTCCGACCTGGAGGTCGAGCATGTCGTGGCGCATCTGAAGGCGCAGGGCCGCCCGGAATATCTCGATACGGTCACCGCCGACGAGGAGGCGGAGGAAGAGGCGGCCGACACCGGTCCGGTCTTCGACAAGGGCGCGGTCGACGCCGAGGATGGCGACGCCCTCTACGAGGAAGCCGTCAAGGTGGTCAAGCGCGACAAGAAATGCTCGACCTCCTACATCCAGCGCCGCCTCGGCATCGGCTACAACCGCGCCGCGTCGCTGGTCGAACGCATGGAGAAGGAAGGTCTGGTCGGCGCTCCCAACCATGTCGGCAAGCGCGAAATCCTCACCGGCCGGCGCGACCATGCGCCGGAGCGCGACGAGACGGATTGATCGGGATCGGGCGGGTCAAACCGGTGGATACGGCTCTCGTCCAGCCTTGTCTGATTGGCGAGGTTCCGGCGGATTTCAGCCGCCGTTCGCCACCAGCGCGATCGCCGCGCGCAGTTCATCGAGCCCCGCGGCCTTTTCCGACGATGTCGCCAGCACCGCCGGAAACGCTGCCGGCCGTTTCTTGATCTTGGCGAGCGTCTCCTCGATCAGCCTTGGCACGCCGGCCGCCTTGATCTTGTCGGTCTTGGTCAGCACGATCTGGTAGGATACCGCCGCCTTGTCGAGCAGCGACAGCACCTCCTCGTCCTTGGCCTTGATGCCGTGGCGGGCGTCGATCAGCACATAGACGCGCTTCAGGGTGACGCGGCCCTGCAGATATTCGTAGATAAGCTTCGTCCAGGCGTCGACCTTGTCCTTCGGCGCGCTGGCATAGCCATAGCCCGGCATGTCGACCAGTGCCATCGGCGGCAGGTCGGCGCCTTCGCCGGAAAAGCCGTCCGGCACGAAATAGTTGAGCTCCTGCGTCCGCCCCGGCGTGTTGGAGGTGCGCGCCAGGCCCTTCTGGCCGACCAGCGCGTTGATCAGCGAGGATTTGCCGACATTGGAGCGGCCGGCGAAGGCGATCTCCGGCGGCCCTTCCGGCGGCAGGAATTTCATCGAAGGCACGCCGCGGATGAAGATCCACGCGCGGGTGAACAATTCCGGACTGATCGCAGTTTCGTTCGTGGTTCTATCCGGCGCGTTCAAACGGCGGCCTCCAGCTTGGAAATGTCGGCGCCACGGATGGCGTTGAGGTTGCGGCCGATCTTGTCGACCGGCCAGTCCCACCAGGCCGTTTTCAAAAGCCGCCGCACCGTGAATTCGTCGAAGCGCATCTTCACCACCTTGGCCGCATTGCCGGCGACGATCGCATAGGGCGGCACGTCGTGCGTGACAACCGATTTCGCCGCGACGATGGCGCCGTGGCCGATCTCGATTCCCGGCATGATCACCGCATCCATGCCGATCCAGACGTCATTGCCGACGATCGTGTCGCCACGGATCTCCTTCGACCAGGTCTCCCGGTCGAAGCCTTCCTCCCAGCCATGGCCGAAGATGTTGAACGGATAGGTCGAGAAGCCGGACATCGCGTGGTTGGCGCCGTTCATGATGAAGCGCGCGCCCTCGGCGATCGCGCAGAACTTGCCGATGATCAGCCGGTCGCCGATGAAGGGATAGTGGTGCAGCACGCATTTCTCGGCGAATTTATCCGGCCCTTCCGGGTCGTCGTAATAGGTGAAGTCGCCGATCTCGATGTTCGGCGCGTTGACCAGCGGCTTCAGGAAGCCGACGCGCGGATGCATCGCAATCGGATGCTTGAGGTGGGGATTGGGTCCGGTCATCGGGGGGCAGTCCACGATTTGGCAGGCACGGGTTACGCCGAAGTCGCCCATCAAACTAACGCGATACGGCCAGCGAACCAACCGCGCTCAACGGCCGCCGCGACGCCTTGTGCCATTCTTGCTGTATAGACCGGGGTCTTGCTGTATAGACCGGGGTCCGCCCGCGGGGACCCCGGTCTGCCGGACGGCCTCCCAAACACCGGCGTCGTCGCGCCGGAAGCCGCCGCGGCCTTATTGGGGAGGATATGGGAAAGCTACGAGACGGACCGCGCCGGAGTTTCGCCAGGCCAAACGAATTGCGGAAGAAGCCCGCAGGCTTCCGTCCGAACCCTCGACCGATTTCGGCCAACAAAAAACCCCGGGCATACGGGGGTTTTTGCGTTCAGCTGTCGGGCGCCGGCTATTCCGCCGGCGATGGTTTCTTGCGGAACATCGCCGCCAGATTGTCCCACAATTCGATCTTGGCGCCCTGGCGTTTCATGATCACGCCCTGCTGCAGGATCGAGAGCAGGTTGTTCCAGGCCCAGTAGATGACGAGGCCGGCCGGGAAGCTGCCCATCATGAAGGTGAAGATCACCGGCATCCAGGTGAAGACCGCGGCCTGCGTCGGGTCCGGCGGCGCCGGGTTCATGCGCATCTGCAGGAACATGGTGATGCCCATCACCACCGCCCAGGCGCCGAGATGCGGCAGGAAGGCCGGCGGCGCGAAGGGCAGCAGGCCGAACAGGTTGAACACCGAGGTCGGATCGGGCGCGGCAAGGTCGTGGATCCAACCGAAGAACGGCGCGTGCCGCATCTCGATGGTGATGTAGAGCACCTTGTAGAGCGAGAAGAAGACCGGGATCTGCAGCGCCACCGGCCAGCAGCCGGCCAGCGGATTGATCTTCTCCGTCTTGTAGAGCTCCATCATCGCCTGCTGCTGCTTCATCTTGTCGTCCGCGTATTTCTCGCGGATCTCCAGCATCTTCGGCTGCACCTTCTTCATGTTCGCCATCGACGCGTAGGACCGGTTGGCTAAGGGGAAGAAGATGGCCTTGACGATGACGGTGGTGGCCAGGATCGCCAGCCCGAAATTACCGAAGAATTTGTACAGCGTGTCGATCAGCCAGAACATCGGCTTGGTGATGAAGTGGAACCATCCCCAGTCGATCAAGAGGTCGAAACGCTTGATGTGGCGGTCTTCCTCATAGGCGTTGATCTTGGCGACTTCCTTGGCGCCGGCGAAGACCTCGGTCTCGACCGTCGCGGACTGGCCGGCATCGACGTTAATGGCATCGGTCAGGAAGTCGGACTGGTAGCGATGGCGGCCGTCCTCGAAATAGGCATAGCGCGGCTGGAACGGCTGCTTCTCGGTCGGCACCAGCGTCACCGCCCAATATTTGTCGGTGATGCCGAGCCAGCCGTCGGTCGACTTGCCAGGCTGGAACTGCTTGTCCTTCTCGATCGCCGCGTATTTGTGCTCCTGCAGGCCTTCGGTGCCGGTATAGCCGATCAGGCCTTCATGCAGCACATAGGTGCTGGCGACGGCCGGCTTGTCGTAGCGGGTGACGCGGCCGTAGTTGAACAGCGACACGGGAGCGCTGCCCGAATTCTGCACGGTATCGGAGACCGTGAACATATAGTCGCCGTCGACCGAGATGGTGCGCTTGAAGGTGAGGCTCTTGTCATTGGTGTAGGTGAGCGTCACCGGCGTCGTCGGCGTCAGCGTCGGATTGCCATCGATGCTCCACACCGTGTCGGCGCCCGGCACCGCCCCGGTCTTGTCGTTGCCGACGAAGCCGATCTCGGCGAAATAGCCGTTGGGCAGCGACGAGGGGTTGAGCAGTTCGATCTCGGGCGAGTTCTTGTCGACCGTCTCGCGGTAGTGTTTCAGCCGCAGGTCGTCGAGGCGCCCGCCGGTGAGGTTGATCGAGCCTTCGAGGCTCGGCGTGTCGATCTTGACGCGCTTCGATGCCGCAACCGCCTGATCCCGGTTGGCCGCCGTCACGGCCTCGCTGCCCGGCGCATTCGGAATCGTGCCCGGCGCCGGGGCCTCAGTGCCCGCCGCGCCGGAATTGGCGCCGCCGCCCGCTTCCTTCTTCTGCGCTTCGGCGCGCTGCTGCTCGATGCGGGCCTGCTCGCGCTGCTGTTCCATGCGCGGGTTCATGTAGAACACCTGCCACAGCGTCAGGATCAGCACCGACAGCGCGATGGTGATGAAGAAATTGCGGTTGTTTTCCATCGAAAGCCCTTGGCCTATCGTGTTCCGCGCAGCCGGCGGGAGAGTTCCGCCTTCAACTGGCCGAACGGAACGGCAAGCACGTCTTCGCGCCCGACGATGACATAGTCATTACCGGGCGCCATGTCATCGGCGGCATGCGTGCGCACGGCTTCTCTCAGCCGCCGCCGGACGCGGTTGCGCATCACGGCGTTGCCGACCTTCTTGGTGACGGTGTAGCCGACGCGCGGCGAAAGGTCGTCGCCACGGTCGAGAACCTCGACGAGAAAAAGCCGCCCGCGGCGCTTCTCGCCGCCGCGCACAGCCAGGAAATCCGCGCGTTTCAGAAGCCGCCCGGGAGTTTGTCCCTTTGGCTTGCCGGTTGCGGGCAACGATCTCGTCTTTCGTTCAGGCGCTGAGCCGCTTGCGGCCGCGGTTGCGGCGGGCTGCGACGACACCGCGGCCGCCTTTGGTGGCCATGCGGGCACGGAAACCGTGCCGGCGCTTGCGGACGAGTTTGGACGGTTGGTAGGTACGCTTCATTTGTTTTAATACCGCGGCGTGCGGCCCTTCTTGATTCTGTCACTTTGTAACAGGAGCTTTCGCCCGGCCGGCTTTAGGCGCGATCGAAACCGCGCCGGGACGAATGGCCCGAGCGTGAGCGGGCTTATAGAAAGAAGGTTTTTGGAAGTCAATCCGGCCTGCCGCGGGCGATTTTTTTGCGACGTCGGGGGCGAAATTGGCAAAAAAGCCGCAAATCGCATAATCTTGCCCCATCAAGCCTTCGTGAAGACCGCGTCATGACGAGTGAAGTCCCATCCACGGATCAAAAGGCACGCCCGGCGGCTGAGAGCTCGCCGCGCCGGGTGCCGCTGTCGCGCGGCCTGTCGACCAAGCTTCTGCTCCTCACCATCGTCTTCGTGCTGCTCGCCGAAATCCTGATCTTCCTGCCCTGGATCGCCAGCTACAGGGTGAACTGGCTGAAGGAGCGGCTGAGCACTGCCGCGGCCGTTTCGATCGTCTTGCTGCAGGGCGAACCCAATTCGCTGTCGCATACCGCCCAGAACGACGTGCTGATGGCGATCGGCGCCAAGGCGATCGCGGTGCGCGACGGCGGCGTCTCGCGGCTGCTGGTCGTGGCCGACATGCCGCCGAAGGTCGACGAGCATGTCGACATCGCCAATGTCGGCCTGGTCAACGGCATGACAGGCGCGCTGGAAACGCTGTTCGCCGGCGGCAACCGCATGCTGCGCGTCTTCGGTCCGGTCGGCGACAGCGACAAGGAATTCGAGCTGATCATGCCGGACTACAGCCTGCGCAACGCGATGCTGCGCTATTCGCGCAACGTTGCCGTCGTCTCGCTGCTGATCTCGCTGTTCACCGCCATGCTCGTCTATGCGGCGATCGACCTCATCATGATCGGCCCGATTCGCACCATGACGCGCTCGATCCTGTCCTTCTCCGAAGCGCCCGACGATCCCGGTCGCATCATCTGCCCGACCGAGCGCGCCGACGAAATCGGCGTCGCCGAGCGCGAGTTGGCGCAGATGCAGGATCGGCTGCAAAAAATGCTCTCCGAGCAGAAGCACCTCGCCGACCTCGGTCTCGCGGTGTCGAAGATCAACCACGACATGCGCAACATTTTGGCTTCCGCGCAGCTGATGTCGGACCGCCTACGCCAAGTGAAGGATCCGACCGTGCAGTCCTTCGCGCCGAAGCTATTGCGCGCTCTCGACCGCGCCGTCGCCTATTCGGAAGGCGTGCTCGCCTATGGCCGCACGCAGGAGCCGGCGCCGTCGCGCCGCCGCTTGCGGCTGCGCCAGCTGGTCGACGACGTGCACGGCCTGCTCGACATCGAGGAAGGCATCGAGTTCATCAACGCCGTCGATCTCACCTTCGAGGTCGATGCCGATTCCGACCAGCTGTTCCGCGTGCTCACCAATCTCTGCCGCAATTCGGTGCAGGCGATGGCCGCCGATACCGAGAGCGCAGTGGTGCGCCGGCTGGCCGTCTCGGCCGAGCGCTCGGGCAGCGTCAGCCGTATCACCGTCACCGACACCGGTCCCGGCCTGCCGCCGAAAGCGCGCGAGAACCTCTTCGCCGCCTTCCGCGGTTCGGCGCGCAGCGGCGGCACCGGCCTTGGCCTGGCGATCGCCCACGAGCTGATCCGCGCCCATGGCGGCATGGTGGAGCTGGTCGAATCGATCGGCGGCCGCACGGTCTTCGCCGTTACCATCCCCGACCAGCCGGTGCGGCTCGACCAGGCGCGTAACGGCTTGCGCCGTCCTGCTTGACCGTAACCATCCCAGCAACGGCGCCGGTTTCGTCCTGAACGACGCCGTCGGAGGCTCAGTCGCAATGCCTGCGACAAAACTTTTGCCGGATCGGCTTGCTTTTCCGAAATTCAGTCGTTAGGGAACACTCCACATCGCGGCCGGCCGTCTCGACCGGATCGCGGGGCTTGTGTCATGCACGGCCTGTTGCGCGCCCGTAGCTCAGCTGGATAGAGCACCAGACTACGAATCTGGGGGTCAGGAGTTCGAATCTCTTCGGGCGCGCCATAATTTCAAGGACTTAGCAGGGCGCCGCAGACTAGAGCGAGAAATTAGTCTGCGGAGCGCGAGGTCTTCTCATCAGCATACGAGGCATCACCCGTGTGCCGAGAGTGACGGATGGCAGTCAAAGCAATCGCGGGAGCTTTTGCTGCACTTTCTGGAAAATGCCGGAGATTACGGTATAAGCAGAAGCTTGCCTGTCGTGGCTCGGCTTTCCATATCGGCATGCGCTTGTGCTGCCTCGGCAAGCGGATAGATGCCGCCGATCCGGACCTTCAGGTCTCCTCTCGCGATCCAGTCGAACAGTTGTCCGGTGCGGGCGCGAAGCAGTGCCGGTGTGTGGATATGATCGGAAAAGACGGCGTACCCGATCTTGATGCTCTTCGGCAGGCTCATAATATCGAGCGGACCGGGACCGCCGAGCACCGGGCCATACCAGCAGAAAGTGCCGGAACGGCGCAGTGAGTCGAGCGATCCCTGGAAGGTTTTCGGCCCTGAGCCGTCATAGACGACGTGGACGCCGTCGCCGCCGGACAGGCGAAGGACATCTTGCGCGAACTGCCCTTTGGTATCCACGATCACATGATCAGCGCCAGCTTCTTTCGCGATCGCCACTTTCTCCGCCGCGGAGACGCGGCCGATCACATGGCCGCCTCTCAACTTGATGATTTGGGTGAGCAGCAGGCCGAGACCGCCGGCTGCCGCATGCACGAGCGCGATATCGCCCGGCTGTACCGGATAGAAATCCGTCGCGAAGTGACTGGCGGTAAGTCCTTGCATCATCACCGCGGCCGCGGTGCGATCGTCGATCGCATCCGGTATCTGCACCAGCGCATCCGCCGGTACCACCACCCGCTCGGCATAGCTTCCTGGCGCATAGACCCAGGCGACGCGATCGCCCGGTGTGAGGCGATCAACTCCATGGCCGACCGAGATCACGCGACCCGCTCCCTCGACTCCGAGGACCTTCGGATTGGGGATGTCGGTCCAGGCGAGCCCGCGCCGCACGCCCGTATCCATGAAATTGACGCCCGCAGCAGCGACCTTGACGAGGACTTCGCCCGGGCCGGCCTCGGGCTCGGGCAACTCGACGAGTTCTATCACTTCCGGTCCGCCTTGGGCGGTCATCACCACCGCTTTCATCGTGATGTCTCCGTGGCGGCCTTCTCGATCAGCCGCGCCACCGGTTCAGGGTGCGATACCATCACTACATGCGAGGCGCCCTTGATCACCGCAGTATCCCGAGAGCGGGCCCGAGCAGCCATGAAAGCCAAGGCTTCCGGCGGTATGTTCTT
The DNA here is from genome assembly GCF_029625675.1 of Mesorhizobium sp. WSM4884. Classification (NCBI taxonomy): domain Bacteria; kingdom Pseudomonadati; phylum Pseudomonadota; class Alphaproteobacteria; order Hyphomicrobiales; family Phyllobacteriaceae; genus Mesorhizobium; species Mesorhizobium sp. WSM4884. The sequence goes on along the minus strand of NZ_JARTVO010000022.1, from coordinate 7,752 downwards.
GTCGCCGTCTCCGTAGATGAACCAGGTCGGAAGCTTTTTCCACGCTGCTTCCATTTGGATTTCGTTCAGCGCAGCTTCTGCAATAGGCCTCTGCCCCGCGGCCATCAGCCTGGCTTCGGCTTCGGGGACGTCTGCTGCGAACTGCTCGCGGAACTTATCCTGCTGGATGTAGAGGTCCTTCCCACCGCTTGACAGGGTGACCGGCGGCGCGAGGGTCGGACCGAGCGAACTGCCGGGAAATTTGCCGGCGAGTTGCGCGGCGGTCTCGCCCGCATCCGGCGCGAAGGCCGCGACATAAACCAGTGCCTTGACGTTCGCATGGCCTTCGGCCGCGTCGCTGATGACCGAGCCGCCGTAGGAATGGCCAACGAGGACGACAGGCGATTTGATGGAGCCAAGGATGTCGGCGACGTAGCCAGCATCACTTTTGACCCCACGCAGCGGATTGGCGACGGCTACGACGGGATAGCCATCCTTCTCCAGGATTTTGACGACGCCGTTCCAGCTCGACGAATCCGCGAACGCGCCGTGAACCAAAACGACGGTGGGTTTGTTGGCCTGCGCATATGCGTTGCCGAACAAGGCGCTGGCGACTGCCAAGGCTGCAAGCAGTGTTTTCATCTCGATGTCCTTTGACGGTTGATTGGTTGAACTGCGGCGCAAGCCGCGTGAAGACGTAATCGTGACCCTGAGCGCGAGGGGCTAGAACCGGTCGACGTCGATGACTGCCTGGGCGAAAGCCTGTGGTGCCTCCTGCGGCAGGTTGTGCCCGATGCCGCCCGTGATCAGCCTGTGTTCGTATTTGCCGGAAAATCTTTTGGCGTAGGCGCCCGGGGCTGGATGCGGCGCGCCATTGGCATCGGCTTCCATCGTGATCGTCGGCACACCGATCGTCGGAACCGTGGCGAGCTTCTTCTCCAACTCGTCGTATCTGGGTTCGCCTGCAGCCAGGCCGAGGCGCCACCGGTAATTGTGGATGACGATGTCGACATGATCCGGATTGGCGAAGGCTGCCGCGCTGCGCGCGAAGGTGGCGTCGTCGAACTTCCATTGCGGCGACGCGAGCCGCCAGATCAGCTTGGCGAAGTCGTCCGTGTTTTTCGCGTAGCCTGCGCGGCCGCGCTCGGTGGCGAAATAGAACTGATACCACCATTGCAGCTCGGCCTCCGGTGGCAGCGGCGCCATGTTGGCCGCTTGGCTGCCGATCAGATATCCGCTGACGGACACCATGGCCTTGCAGCGCTCCGGCCACAGCGCGGCGACGATGTTGGCAGTCCGCGCCCCCCAGTCGTAGCCCGCGACGACCGCCCTCTGGATGCCGAGGGCATCCATCAAGGCGATGATGTCGACGGCGAGCGCCGCCTGCTGGCCGTTTCGGACGGTGGCGTCCGACAGGAAGCGCGTCGTGCCGTAGCCGCGGAGATAGGGCACGATCACGCGGTATCCTGCGGCCGCAAGCAGCGGCGCGACATCGACATAGCTGTAGATGTCATAGGGCCAGCCGTGCAGAAGGATGACCGGGGGGCCACCTGCAGGGCCGTCCTCGGCATATCCGATGTTCAGGAGGCCCGCGTCGATTTGCTTCAGGGAAGCGAAAGAGGTCCTGGGCTCTATGGAGGCGGAAGCGGCGGCGTCTGTCCGGCCAGCTTGCGCTCTCGCGCCGCTGATCGCGCCGAGTTGCGCAGCCGCGAAGGTCGCTGCGGCGATGCCGAACAGGCGTCGGCGGGAATGGTCGATCTCTTCTGGAGTTCTGATTGCGTTCATTGGTAAACCGCCTTGCTGTGAGGTTTTGGCCAGCGCCGACCCGACGGTCGGCATGAGGCTAGACCAGGTTGATTTCGACATCGATGTTGCCGCGCGTGGCCTTCGAGTAGGGACAGGTCTGATGGGCCGCATCGACGACCGCTCGTGCGACGTTGCGGTCGAGACCTGGCAGACTCACGCTGAGACGCGCGCCGAGGAAGTAGGCGCCTTCGTCGACGTTGAGGTCCACCTCTGCGTCGATTGCCGTTCCGGCGGGCAGCGCGACGTTCATCTTGCGGGCGGCGATCGCCATCGCGCCCTCGAAGCAGGCCGACCACCCCGCGGCAAACAGCTGCTCGGGATTGGTGCCGCTGCCCGGGCCTCCGGGTGGCGAGAGCCGGATGTCCAGCCTCCCGTCGGAGCTGCGGGATGCTCCGTCCCGGCCACCGGCGGTGCGGACTTTCCCGGTGTAGAGTTTGTTTGGTTGTGCGGGCATGATCACTCTCCGTTGGTCGATGGAAGGCTGTGCTGCTTCGACACATAGAGAGAGGTCGCCCTGCTTGCCCGTTATGCGTTATGAGGAGCTGTTAGTGCTCGCCAGCAGCAGCAAGTCCCGTCGCAGATCGCCACTCGGCGCGGCGGATCTGTCCTGAGGAAAAGCCTTTCCGCGAGCCAGGGTCTTCCTCAGTCAGGCGAAGGATGACTCCATGATACGGTTGGTGGCGCGGAAACCGATATGATTTCGTTTGGCCCTTTCACTCTGGTTGCGAACGAACGGCTGCTTCTGCGTCAAGGGGTGCCGATTGATCTAGGCGCACGCGCCTTCGACATCCTGGCGACCTTGGCTGCCCGCCCGAACGAGGTCGTCAGCAAGAAGGATCTGCTGGCTCATGTCTGGCCCGATGTGACCGTGGAGGAGGGTAGCCTGCGATTTCACATGGCCAACCTGCGAAAAGCGTTGGGAGACGGCAAGGACGGCGCGCGCTACATCGCGACCCTGGCCGGACGAGGCTACTGCTTTGTGGCGCCGATCGCGCGATCGGGCAGTCGGAACGACGTGCAGAGGGAGGTCGCCGCCAGCTATCACGCCAATCTACCAAGCCGGCTCATTCGGATGGTGGGGCGGGCCGATGATGCTATCGCGCTTTCAACCCAGCTCATTGCCACGCGCTTCGTCACAATGGTTGGCACCGGTGGGGTCGGCAAGACCACTGTTGCGGTATCGGTGGGACACGATCTGATCGAGATGTTCGCTGGCGCCGTGCATTTCGTCGATCTAGGCGCGCTCAGCGATTCCAGCCTGGTCGCGACAACAGTGGCCTCGACGCTCGGGCTGTCACCGCAGTCCGACGACGCCATCCCCGAGCTGATCGCCTGTCTGGCGGGGCGGCGGACCCTCCTGATCCTCGATACCTGCGAGCATGTCATCGATGCGGCTGCAGACCTGGCAACCCGTATCTTCGCCAACACGCCGCAGACCCACATCCTCGCGACGAGCCGCGAGCCGCTTCAAGTCGAAGGGGAGAACGTTTACAAGCTGGCGCCGCTGGCATACCCGCCGGACGATCCGGAGCTCACGGTGTCAGTTGCGCAGGGCTTCCCCGCATCCCAGCTGTTCGTGGAACGCGCCGCGGCGAGCGGTGCTCGCCTCGATCTCGACGATGCGGATGCCAAGGTCGTGGCCAACATATGCCGGAAGCTTGACGGCATGCCGCTCGCGATTGAGCTGGCGGCCGGACGAGTTGCGAGCTACGGCCTTCACAAGACCGCGGCCCTTCTCGACGAACGACTGACTCTGCTGTGGCCGGGGCAGCGCACCGCCCCGCCGCGCCAGAAGACCCTCCAGGCCACTTTGGACTGGAGCTTCGGGCTTCTGTCCGAGTTCGAGCGTCTAGTGCTTCGCCGGCTCGCCGTGTTCGTTGGCCACTTTTCGATTGAGGCCGCCCTGGCGATCGTGACGAGCCGCACCGCTGACGAGACTCTGGTGTTTGGTGCCATCGACAGCCTCGTAGCCAAGTCGATGGTCGCGGCAAGACCCGCTGGCGCAACAATGCGTTATCGGCTGCTCGATACGACGCGGGCCTATGCCCTCCATCTCGACGTCCACGATGCCGAACTCACGGAGCTGGCCGTCCGCCACGTCACCTACTATCTGCGATGGCTGGAGGAGACTGGAACTGAATGGCCGACCTTGTCGAGCGCGGCGCAGCGCGCTCTTCACCTCGCCGGCATTGCGAACGTGCGAGCGGCCTTGGAATGGTGCTTCGGGCCTAACGGGAACACTCAACTCGGTATCCGGCTCGCCGCTGCCGCAGCTCCAGTCTTCCTGTCGATGTCCTTGCTCACCGAATGCCACCGCTGGGCTGCCCAGGCAATTCTCGCTCTGGACAACAGCACGCATGGAGGGCCCGACGAGATGCGTCTTCAGGCGGCCTCGGGTGTATCCCTGATGTTCACGCGCGGAGGACAGGATGCTGCGCGTGCGGCATTGAACAGAAGCTTCGCCATTGCCGAGGAGCGAGGCAATGGGCTCGATCAGCTCCAGGTTTTGGGTCCATTGCAGATGTTCCACCTGCGCACGGGAGGGTTCAGGACGGCGCTCAGCTATGCGGAGCGCTGCTCCGTCATCGCTGGCACTCTCGAGGACTCCGTCTCCACGACATTGGCGCATTCGTTGATGGGAATTTCGCTCCATCTGAACGGAGAGCATGACCGTGCGCGGACCTCGCTCGAAGAGGCGCTGCGATACGGCCCTCGTTCTGACCTGACCACGACGAACTATCTCGGCTTTGACGGCAGAATTCTCGCCGGCGCGATCCTGGCCAGGACACACTGGCTGCAAGGCTATCCGGATCGCGCGGTGGAGCGTGCGCTGCTGACAGTCAAGGATGCGGAAACCTTAGACCATCCGCTAACGCTCTCCATCGCTCTGGTCTGGGCAGTTTCCGTGTTGGCCTGGGTCGGTGATTTCGACCGGGCGGAGGAGCATATAAATCGTCTTTTCTCCTGCGCCGAGCTGCACTCTCTCAGGCCCTACCTCACAGTCGGGCGGGGCTTCCAAGGAGAACTTGCCATTCGTCGAGGCGATGCAGAAAGCGGGGTTCGGAGCCTGCAACGCGTTCTTCAGGACCTTCACGCAGCCCCATACGAACTGCTCACAACGCCGCTCAGCATCGCGCTCGTTCAAGGTTTCGCCGCGACGGGCCGGTTCGCGGAAGCCCTCGCACTAGTCAACGAGACAATCCGATCGGTCGAGTCAAATGGGGATCTTTGCTACATGCCGGAGTTGCTGCGCGTGAAGGGAACCCTTGTTCGCGTAACCAAGCCCGGTGCTGATGACGAGGTGGAAATGTATTTCAAGCGGTCGCTCGAAATGAGCCGTGGTCACGGCGCGCGGGGGTGGGAGTTGCGCGCCACGATCGATCTGGCTGCTCTTCTGGCCGCTCGCACCCAACACGAAAGCGCCCGAGCTTTACTCCAACCGCTGTTCGAGCGTTTCGCGGAGGGCTTGGATACGGCTGATCTGAAGTCTGCCGCCCGCCTGCTAGCGACGCTGCGCTAGATATGGCATTCTGGATCATCCAGTTTTCCGCAATCCAAATCCATTTTGGTAAATCATTGATTTCAAGAACTTTGACATGACTTACTACGAATCTGGGGTCAGGAGTTCGTATCTCTTCGAGCGCCAATCTTTCAATGACCTAGATGGACGTCGCAGATTAAGGCTACGAATTAGTCTGCGGAAGTTCGCTCGCCCCGCTGCATCCCGCGGAACGAGATGATCGCCTGGCGTATTGCTCGGAGCGGCGGTCCGAGTTCCTAGCGAAGCTTAAACCTGCATCGCTTTTTCCCACCAGCCCCGGGTGTTCACGTTGGCGGCGTCGGCGAGGGCTTCCAGCTCCGCGATGTCGTCGCTGGAGAGCGTCATGCTGGTGGCTCGGACCAGACCATCGATGTAGTTGGGCTTGGTGACGCCGATGATCGGCGTCGCGCCCTTGGCGATAGCCCAGGCCGTCGCAACATCGGGAGCTGCTGCACCGTGTTTCTGGCCGATCGAGGCGAGCCTGTCCGTCAGCGCCTTCAGCTGAGGCAGCATGCCATTGTAAGCCTTCGCCCGGTTGGTGCCTTCCGGCAGCGGGTTTTCCGGGCTGTACTTGCCGGTCAAGGCGCCCTGCTCGATCACCATATAGGCGAAGAACGGGATGCCCTGGTTGCGACAGTAGTCCAGGATGCCGGCATCCTCGGAGCTGCGGTAGAGAAGGCTGTAGTGGTTCTGGACGGCCTCGACCCGGAACCCGGCGTCTCCAAGGATCTGGTTGGCGAGCTCGATTTCGCTCAGGTTGTGATTCGAGACGCCGACATGCTTGATCTTCCCGCTCTTCAGCAACGGGATCAGGCGCGGAGTCCACCGCGCCACATCCGCTGGATTGTGTATCCAGTAGATGTCGATGTAGTCGGTGCCGAGGCGTGCCAGACTCTGCTCCAGCATGCCCGCCATCGGATCATCGCTGGTCCCCGCGGCCTGCGGGGTGAACTTCGTGGAGAGCTGGTAGTCGCTGCGGGCGTAGCGCTTCAGGACTTCCCCGAGTACGGTCTCTGAACGGCCCATGCCGTAGACCACGGCGGTGTCCCACAGGGTGAAGCCGGCCGCATGCGCCTTGTCCGCGACCTCTTCCAGGCCAGCCCGAGTTAGCGAGCTGCCGAAATAGCCGTCGCCAGTCTCGCCGCTATCGCCCCAGGCCCAGGTCCCAAGTGCGACCGTGGGGATCTTCAGACTATCGATTGTCATGTTCGCTCTCCATACTTGCTCACCTGCCTCGCCAGAGGCTGCGGAAACTATGATGCGCGGCGACGTCGAACCGTTAGCCTGATGCGCCGGGATTCCTGCCCAATCCTCCAGAAGTCGCGGGGTTCGCATTGTCGCCCCTCCGCGCCCATGCGATGGTCCGATTCATGGAAACACTGACCGAAATCGCGGCCGTGGTTGCCCGGCATGTCTCGAAGGATGGCTTCCAAGCTACTCCCATCGAACGCGTGACGCTTGTTCGATCCTCCACGGTGACGATGCCGATGCCGAATGTCTACCGGCCGCAACTGTGCCTCGTCGCGCAGGGGCAAAAGGAGGTCACGCTGGGCGACCGCGTGTTCAGATACGCACCGGGGCGCTATGGGGTTGTGACCTACGATCTGCCGGCTATAGGCCACGTGGTCGAGGCGACGCCCGACAAGCCCTATCTCTGCCTGTACCTCGATTTCGATCCGGTGATGCTGGGGGACTTGGCGTTGCGCGTACCGCCGCCGCCGGGAGCGCCCTCTCTGCCCATAGGCAAGACGGTGTCCGATGCCGGCGCCGGTCTGCTCGATGCGGTGCTGCGCCTGTTGCGCCTGCTCGACGATCCGGCGGCGCTGCCCGTGCTCGGGCCGCTTGCCGAGCAGGAAATTCTCTATCGCCTGCTCGCCGGCCCGGACGGCGCCAGGATGCGCCACATCACCTCCAGCCAGGGGCGGGTGGCCCAGGTCGGCCGCGCCATCGCCTGGATCGGCCAGAACTTCCGGGAACGGTTCAGCATCGAGCGGCTTGCCGCGGAAGTGGGCATGAGTCCGTCGAGCCTGCACGAGCACTTTCGCGCCGTGACGGCGATGACGCCGCTGCAATTCCAGAAGCAGCTCAGGCTCCAGGACGCGCGCAGCCTGATGCTGGTCCAGGACATCGACACCACGACCGCCGCCTTCCGCGTGGGTTACGAAAGCCCGTCGCAGTTCAGCCGCGAATATCGCCGCCACTTTGGCGAACCGCCGGCGCGCGACATAGCCCGCTTGCGCGCTTCGCCGGGCCTGGCAGTGGTCGCTTGAGTTCGGCTTGCCGGGTGTCGGCGCATTAAAGCGCATGGAGCGAATCTGAAAGGCCGCGCCGCTTTAAGATCGCTCGCGATAGAGCGGGATGATTTTGGCTTGAATCGAAGGGGATTCCCAAGGGTCTGCAAATCAGATTCAAGATGCTGGCTGGGA
>NZ_JARTVO010000021.1:0-97528 GCF_029625675.1 Mesorhizobium sp. WSM4884 | reverse complement strand
GGGGTGGGTCGCTTCAACATGACCCAGTGAATCAAAAACCCCCAGCAAAAGCCAGGGGTTTGTCAGCAGTCTGAGGGGCTGCGCGCAGCCCCTTTTTCTTTCGTTCGAGCGTACGTTAGAGCTAAGTCTTCGTGCCGGAGTCTAGGATCGGCAGTCCGGCCGTCCGGCAAGCTTCGCCGACGACAAGCCGCGCGCTCGGCGAATCGTCACCCTTCGCGACGAGTTCGAAGCTGCTTCCGGCGTCCGGGTAGATCTTGGCCACGAAAGGCTCGCTTGCGCCATTGCCGCCGGACGGGCGCCTGGCGTTGACATAGCCGCAGATCACGATCTCCCGACGGCCGTCCAGTGTCCGCTCGCCGGCCAGCATCGTCCCGAATTTGGCGGCCGAAGGATCCTGCAGGCGCTGGCGGACGCCGGTGGTGATGATTTCCTCCAGGGCAAGTGAGATCGGAATGGGCGAGACCGGAACGGAATTGACGCGTTGGCCGCCGGCATCCGGTCGGGGTGCCGCCGCCACGCATCCGCAAAGTGAAGCGGCGAGCAAGAGATGAACCGTTTTCCGCATCCGAGCCCTTTCGCATGCATTGGAATGCCGCGGCAAGACGGTCGGGTTCATGAAGTCGCCGGTGTACAGCGATTTTGCGAGCGTCTAGTCTGGGTCCTCGATGGCTGATCGAGGGGAGGGACTGTTGGACGAGCGGGATCCAAAGGAAGACCTGATCGAGCCGGTTTTTCGCAACGGCACGGTCACCACCGTTGGTATTCTGCTGGCTTTCTCGCTGGGCTTCATCACCCATTGGGCGGCAAACCCGATCCCCTGGCAAACCTATCATCTTGTCGCCGTGGTGCCGATCCTGATCGGCATTGCCTTGCAGATGCGGGCGCTGGCCATGCTGCTCGACACGAAGTCGCTGCAGCGGTCGATCTATGCGCGCGCCAACCGCATCTTCATCACCGGCCTCGTCTTCACGGCCGGCGGCGTCGGGCTGGCGATACTGCTCGATTTTTTCGACATAGCGGCCAAGAGCGCCTTGCCGGGCGCCTCGTAGAGCAGTTCATCGTTTCACGGAAACGATGAACTGCTCTAACTATTTGTTTTTACGCAATTCCGGACGGAAAACCGCTACACACTTATCCTGGAATTGCTCTAGTACGCTTTCACGCCGCCGATCATCTTGGTCACCTCGGCCGCGGCCTCCCGCACCAGCGGGCCGATCTCGGCCACGCGCTCCGGCGTCACCCGCACCGTCGGTCCGGAAACGGAAACGCCGCCGATCGGCTCGCCGAATTCGTTGAAGATCGCCGCGGCCACGCAGCGCATGCCGGGATGGCGTTCCTCGTCGTCCACCGACCAGCCGCGATGCTTGATGGTCGCCAGATCGTGCGCCAGCGCCGAAATGTCGGACAGCGTCTTGTCGGTGTAGCGCTGCAGGCCTGCCTTGCGCAGGATGGCCGCGACGCGGTCCGGCTCGAGATGCGCCAGCACCGCCTTGCCGATGCCGGAAGCATGGAATGAACTGCGCGTGCCCGGCCGGAAGAAGGCGCGGATCGCCTGATGCGTCTCGACCTGGCTGACAAAGACCACGCAATCGTCTTCGGCGACACCGAGATTGGCGGTCTCGCCGGTCTTTTCCATCAGTTCCTGCATGACGATGCGAGCGCGGTCGACCAGCTTTCTGCGGCGCAGGAAGGCCGCACCCATGCGGTAGGTCTCGACGCCGATCGACCAGAGCTGGTCGGTAGTATCGAACTCGACCATGCCGTGGTTTTCCAGCGTCGTCAGCATGCGGTAGGCGGTGGAGGCGGCAATGCCGCTGCGCGCCGCGATCTCGCTCAAGGACAGGCCGCTGGCGTCGGCGACGATCGCCAGGATGCGCAGCGCCCGGTCGAGCGATTGCACCGAAGCTGCCTCCGACGGCCCGTTGAAAGCGCGCGGCCGCCCGCGCTGGCGCTTTTCCATGGTTTCCATGCCCTGCATTGTGGCCGAATTCCTGCCAAGCACAATGAAAAAGTTTTTCACCGCTTCCCGGAGCGATTTTCTGGAAAACGAAAAGCAGAGTGGAATCAGTGCATAAGAGCAGTTTTCTAGAAATGAAAAAATATTCTGAAAAAATTGAAAAATCGGGAGCAGGCTGGCATTCTCAAGCCAACCAATGAAATGGAGGCTGGACATGGCCAGGATGCGCGCTGTCGACGCTGCGGTTCTCGTTCTCGAAAACGAAGGCATAACTAATGCCTTCGGCGTGCCGGGCGCGGCGATCAACCCGCTCTATTCGGCGCTGAAGGCGCGCGGCACCATCCGCCATGTTCTCGCCCGCCACGTCGAGGGCGCTTCGCACATGGCCGAAGGTTTTACCCGCGCCAAGGCCGGCAATATCGGGCTCTGCATCGGCACCTCCGGTCCGGCCGGCACCGACATGATCACCGGCCTCTATTCGGCATCGGCGGATTCCATTCCGATCCTCTGCATCACCGGCCAGGCTCCGCGCGCGCGCCTCAACAAGGAGGATTTCCAAGCCGTCGACATCGCTGCGATCGCCGCACCCGTCGCCAAATGGGCGGTCACCGTCATGGAGCCCTATCTGGTGCCGATGGCGCTGCAGAAGGCATTCCATCTGATGCGCTCCTCGCGACCGGGACCCGTTCTGATAGACCTGCCGCTCGACGTGCAGCTTGCCGAGATCGAGTTCGACATCGACGCCTATGAGCCGCTTGCCGTCTTCAAGCCGGCGATGACACGTGCCCAGGCCGAGAAGGCGTTGGCGATGCTGAATGAAGCGGAGAAGCCGCTGATCGTCGCCGGCGGCGGCATCATCAATGCCGACGCTTCCGATCTGCTGATCGAATTCGCCGAGGTCACAGGGGTGCCCGTCATCCCGACGCTGATGGGCTGGGGCGCGATTCCCGACGACCACCGGCTGATGGCCGGCATGTGCGGCCTGCAGACCTCGCACCGCTACGGCAATGCGACGATGCTTGAGGCCGATTTCGTCTTCGGCATCGGCAACCGCTGGGCCAACCGTCACACCGGCTCGGTCGACGTCTACACCAGGGGGAAGAAGTTCATCCATGTCGACATCGAGCCCACTCAGATTGGCCGCGTCTTCGCGCCGGATCTCGGCATCGTCTCCGATGCGGGCGCGGCGCTGAAGATCCTGCTCGACGTCGCCACCGAGTGGCGGACGGCCGGCAAGCTGCGCGACTGGTCGGGCTGGGCCAAGGAATGCCAGCAGCGCAAGAAGACCATGAAGCGCAAGACGCATTTCGAGCAGGTGCCGCTGAAGCCGCAGCGCGTCTATGAGGAGATGAACAAGGCTTTCGCCCGCGACACCACCTATGTCACCACCATCGGCCTGTCGCAGATCGCCGGCGCGCAGTTCCTGCATGTCTACAAGCCGCGCAACTGGATCAATTGCGGCCAGGCCGGGCCGCTCGGCTGGACGTTGCCGGCCGCGCTCGGCGTGCGCGCCGCCGATCCGGATCGGGACATCGTCGCGCTCTCCGGCGACTACGACTTCCAGTTCATGATCGAGGAACTGGCGGTCGGCGCGCAGCACAAGCTGCCCTACATCCACGTCGTCGTGAACAACGCCTATCTCGGCCTGATCCGCCAGGCGCAGCGCGGCTTTTCGATGGACTACGAGGTGAGCCTCGCCTTCGAGAACGTCAACCGCGCAAACGATCCCGATGCCGGCTACGGCGTCGACCATGTAGCGGTCGCCGAGGCGATGGGCTGCAAGGCGGTTCGGGTGCGCAAGCCGGAAGAGTTTGCCGGCGCCTTTAAGGAGGCGCAGCGGCTGATGAAGGAGCATCAGGTTCCGGTCGTTCTCGAATTCATCCTCGAACGTGTCACCAACATTTCTATGGGCACGGAAATCGACAAGATCACCGAATTCGAGGAGCTTGCCGAACGCAACGAAGATGCTCCGACGGCCATCATGATGTTGGATTAGGTCCGGCGGAAAGAAGGAGAAAAAGAATGCCGCGTTTTTCAGCCAATCTTTCGATGCTCTTCGGCGAGCATGAGTTCCTCGACCGCTTCGATGCGGCCGCCCGCGCCGGCTTCAAGGGCGTCGAATATATCGGGCCGTACGATCATGCGCCTGACGTCGTCGCCGCGCGCTTGAAGAGGAACGGCCTGACGCAGGTTCTTTTCAACTTGCCCGTCGGCGACTGGGCGAGGGGCGAGCGCGGCATTGCCGTGCTCCCTGATCGCGTGCCGGAATTCCGCCAGGGCGTCGCCAAGGCGATATCCTATGCGCACGCGCTGGGCTGCGAGCAGATCAACTGCCTTGCCGGCATCGCGCCGCAGGGCGCCGATTGCACCGTGCTCGAAAACGTCCTTGCCGAAAACCTCGCCTTCGCGGCCGAGAAGCTGGAGCAGGCCGGCATCAAATTGCTGATCGAGCCGATCAACACCCGCGACATTCCCGGCTTCTTCCTGAGCCATACCGATCAGGCGCTGGCGCTAATCGACCGCATCGGCTCGAAGAACCTGTTCCTGCAATACGACGTCTATCACATGCAGATCATGGAGGGGGATCTCGCCCGTACCATCGAGGCAAACCTCGGCCGCATCGCGCACATCCAGCTTGCGGACAATCCCGGCCGCCACGAGCCGGGGACGGGCGAGATCAACTATCCCTTCCTCTACGCGCATATCGATCGGCTCGGCTATTCCGGCTGGATCGGCGCCGAATACAAGCCGAAGGCCGGCACGGAAGCCGGGTTGGGCTGGTTCCGCAAGTTTGCCGGGCAGGGGAGTGCGGCGGCGTAGGCGATTTCCGAGAACGGCCGGCGCTGCCCCTCACCCTTACCCTCTCCGCGTGACGGACGGGGAGAGGGCGCGCGGGCGCTGGAGCGCGTCCTTCTCCCCGTCACTATACGGGGAGAAGGTGCCGGCAGGCGGATGAAGGGCAGCGTTAGCCTCTGAAATAATCGGACAAAGGAGCAAAACATGGAAACCATCGGCTTCATCGGACTGGGTATCATGGGCGCGCCGATGGCGGGGCACCTGCTCGATGCCGGCTATCCGGTCGTTGCCAGCGATCATCGCTCGAAGCCGCCGGCCGATCTCGTCGCCAAGGGGCTGAAGACCGTGACCGGCCACAATGCCGTGGCCAAGACCGCCGACATCGTCATCACCATGGTCCCCGACACGCCGCAGGTGGCCGACGTGCTGTTCGGCGAGAACGGCGTCGCTTCAGGTTTGTCGAAGGGCAAGCTCGTCATCGACATGAGCTCGATCTCGCCGATCGCCACCAAGGAATTCGCCAAGAAGATCAACGATCTCGGCTGCGATTATCTCGACGCGCCGGTGTCGGGCGGCGAGGTTGGCGCCAAGGCGGCCTCGCTCACGATCATGGTCGGCGGCGAGGAAGAGGCGTTCGAACGCGCCAAGCCGGTGTTCGAGAAGATGGGCAAGAACATCACGCTGGTCGGGCCGAACGGCGTCGGCCAGACCACCAAGGTCGCCAACCAGATTGTCGTGGCGCTCACGATCGAGGCGGTCGGCGAAGCCCTTGTTTTTGCTTCAAAGGCGGGCGCCGATCCGGCCAAGGTCCGGCAGGCGCTGATGGGTGGTCTCGCCGCCTCCCGCATCCTCGAAGTGCATGGCGAGCGCATGATCAAGCGCACCTTCGCGCCGGGTTTCCGCATCGAACTGCACCAGAAGGACCTCAACCTGGCGCTGGAAGGGGCGAAGGCGCTCGGCGTTGCGTTGCCCAACACCTCGACAACGCAGCAACTGTTCAACTCCTGCGCCGCCAATGGCGGGGCCAAGGAGGATCACTCGGCGCTGGTCAGGGCGCTGGAGAGGATGGCGGGGTACGAAGTGGGTGAATAGTGAATAGTCAATGGTGAATGGTCGGGGCGCGCCGTTCCATTCACTATTCACCATTCATTTCTCCAAAAACTTCCTCGCCGCGTAAAGGCTCACCGCCGCCGCGTTCGAAACATTGAGCGAGCGTATGGCGCCCGGCATGTCGAGGCGGGCGAGCGCGGTCACTGTCTCGCGCGTCTTCTGGCGCAAGCCCTTGCCTTCGGCGCCCAGCACCAGGGCAATCTTGTCGCCGGCGAAGGTCTTTTCGAGTTCCGCCCTTCCCTCGGAATCGAGCCCGATCGTCTGGAAGCCGGCCTCGTGCAGCTGGCCGAGCGCGTCGGCGAGGTTCTTCACCTCGATCTGGTCGATATGTTCCAGCGCGCCCGAAGCCGATTTCGCCAGCACGCCCGATTCCTGAGGGCTGTGGCGCGCCGTGGTGATCAACGCACCGGCCCCGAAGGCGACCGCCGAACGCAGGATCGCGCCGACATTGTGCGGGTCGGTGACCTGGTCGAGCACCAGCACCAAATTCGTGTCGCCCAGCGCGTCGAGCCGCTTGGGCTTCAGCGGCTCGGCCTCGATCATCACGCCCTGGTGTACGGCGTCCGAGCCGGTGATCCTGTCGATATCCTTCGGCTCGACCAGCTCGGCCGTGAAGGGCAGGACGCCGAGATCGGCGATCGCCAGACGCTCGGCCGCGTTGCGCGTCACCAGCATTTTTCTGATCTTGCGCCGCGGATTGTCGAGCGCGGCCCGCACTGTGTGCAGGCCGTAGAGCCGTACCAGCCCGTCGGCGGGGCCTTCGCCCGCCGGCACCGGCTGGCGCGGGCGGAACGCCGGCGCGCCGCCGGCCTTCTGGTCGCGATGCGCGCGCCTCAGTTTGGCGTAGTGGGTATCCTTGCGCGTGCCCGGCTTGTTGCTTTTGTTGTCGCTCATGCCGGCCTCTATAGCCGTCCCGTCCGGCTAAGGATATGGGCTGCCACGGCGAATACCGAACATCCTCGAAAAACCCTGGCCGCGCCGGTTGACACCCACCGGCCTTGCCGCCATAAGGCGCATCGCTGATTTCGGAGAAGATATTTACTCGGGCTCCGGATCGGCGTGAATGCCTCGTTGCATGGTTCCGGCGGCAGACTGGAGAGGTGCCCGAGTGGTTAAAGGGGACGGACTGTAAATCCGTTGGCTTAGCCTACGTTGGTTCGAATCCAACCCTCTCCACCACTGCCGGCCCGGAAGCCTGAAACGAAAAAAGTCTCGGACCGAAAATACATGGCGCTTTTCGGGTGAATCCGGTACTTCAGTGTAAGGCGCGGGTATAGCTCAGTGGTAGAGCAGCAGCCTTCCAAGCTGAATATGCGGGTTCGATTCCCGCTACCCGCTCCAGATTTCCACCCACAGGAAAGAAAATGCCGCGCGCCCGTCGCGCGCAGCGCGTGCCGTTTTGGTCTTTGTGGCCTAGCTGTTGAACGCAGAAGCGACCTGATGATGCTGCGGAATCTGGCCGTTCGGCGTCAGCTTGTCGACGATGCCGGGCAACGCCGTGGACAATTGCTGCAGCAGCTCCTGCTCGTTCATGCCCGTCCGCTGCGCGATCTCGCGGATCACCGCCGGCCCGAGTGCCGAGCCGAGATCGTTGGCGTTGATCGGCTGGTTCTGACCGGTGCCGACCCAGGAATCGGCGACGTTGCCGTGGCCGGCATCCTTCAGCTTGTCGAGCAGGCCGCCCAACCCGCCGAGCAGGCCGCCATCGGCGGATGCATCGGTTCCCGCCGGTGTCGGCGCGGGGGCTTGCGGGGCGGCCGGCTGTTCCTCGCTCC
The DNA here is from genome assembly GCF_029625675.1 of Mesorhizobium sp. WSM4884. Taxonomy (NCBI): domain Bacteria; kingdom Pseudomonadati; phylum Pseudomonadota; class Alphaproteobacteria; order Hyphomicrobiales; family Phyllobacteriaceae; genus Mesorhizobium; species Mesorhizobium sp. WSM4884. The sequence continues at coordinate 89,890 of NZ_JARTVO010000021.1, read as the reverse complement.
TGCCGCTCAGCATCTTGCCGACCAGCAGAGCGCCGAGCGCGATCATCAGGGGTTTGGTGATGTTGCCGCCGGGGACGGCGTTGTCGAAAAGGCCCATCGTGGATCTCCTATCAAGTCCGCCCCGGCGCCAGAATGGCGCAACCGGGGGGAATTTCAAGCTGTCTTGAGCTTTTGACAATCATATGAAAATGATTGGCACGGCGGGGATTGGAGGGAAGAGATGGGCATCATCAGCTGGATCATTCTCGGCGTCATCGCCGGCTTCATCGGCAGCAAGATCGTCAACAAGACCGGCCAGGGCATGATCATGGACATCGTGCTCGGCATCGTCGGCGCCATCGTCGGCGGGGTGATCTTCAGCGCCTTCGGCGCATCGGGCGTCACCGGCCTCAACATCTGGAGCCTGATCGTCGCCGTCATCGGCTCCGTCGTCGTGCTCTGGGCCTATCACCAGATCAGCGGCAAGCGCACGCTGTAGGCGGTTAAGCTGACTGCCCTTCCGGCTGCGGGCGATGTCTTGGCCGGTCGCCGCGCGCGATCGCGTGGCGGCGCATTGGCCAGCGATGCTGCCCGGCGCCCGCCGGAAAGTGGGTAGGGGGTCCGGTTCTACGGATCGGGCAGCCTCAGGCGACCACCGCCAGTCGCCGGCGCCTTTCATCGAGCGAGACGATGGCATGGCCGCTGCCGATCACCAGGAGGATGCCGCAGACGGCGAGCGCGTTCGGGAACTGCCCGAACACCAGCAAGCCGGAAATCACCGCCCAGACGGTGAAGCAATAATAGAAGGGCGCGACCGCGCTCGTCGGCCCGACGCGATAAGCCATGAAGATGAAGAAGTGGCCGAAGATAAGGAACAGGCCGGCGCCTGCGATGAGCAGGAGGTGGCGAGCCTCCGGCACCACCCACTGCTCGGAAACGAGATGCGCGATGCCTGAGCCGGCCAGCACGACCACGACGGCGGAGATGGCCACGATCATGCCGGGCACCTCGGCGCCCACCTTGCGTCCGGCGAGGTCGCGCGCCGCCGCCATGGCCGCGTTGCCGAGCGCCAGCAAGGCGTAGATGGAAATGCCTTGCATCGTCGGCTGCGCCACCATGACGGCGCCGACGAAGCCGATGCCGATCAGCGCCATGCGTGCGGCGCCAATCTTCTCGCCGAACAGCAGCGAGGACCCGACCAGCACGAGGAGCGGCGTGATTTGCCCGAGCGCCGTCGAATCGGCGATCTGCATGTTGGCTAGAGCCACGACGTAGCAAAGGATCGCGGCCAGCTCGCAAATGTTCCGGCGCAGCACCTTGCGCTCGAAAAGCAACGGGATCTGCCTGCCATAACCCAACATGAACAGCAGCGGCATGCCCCACAGCGTCGCTGCCGCGCCACGCAGCAGCAGCACCTCATAGGGCGGCAGCCCGGCGGTCGCGAGCTTCATCATCGTGTCGTTGACGAGGTAGGACCCCGTCGAGACGATCATGAACAGCGGACCACGGATATTTGCCGGAATGAACTGCATTCGCCGAAGAAATCAGAGGTGTGTCGCGGCGGCAATGGGCCAGCTTCGGCCGATCGAGCTGCCCTCGGGAAGCTGTCGATGAGGGTGCCGAAGCACGGAACCACGCCCGTTTGAACTCGTCGACGGCAGTCCTATATCCTGGTCATCCCCCTGAAATCGAATCGTTGGTTCGGGCCGAGTGCGAGAATGCTCAGCCACAAGGCACTTGTGTTTTGCGGCCGTTGTCGCTAATCGCCCCGCATTCGACTGAACTGAAGGTCAAAGGCCGCCCAAGGAAAGAGACTATGGCAAAAGGTAAATTCGAGCGCACCAAGCCGCATGTGAACATTGGCACGATCGGTCACGTCGATCATGGCAAGACGTCGCTGACGGCGGCGATCACGAAGTATTTTGGCGAATACAAGCGCTATGACCAGATCGACGCGGCGCCGGAAGAGAAGGCGCGCGGCATCACCATTTCGACGGCGCATGTCGAGTACGAGACGGCCAACCGTCACTATGCCCACGTCGACTGCCCCGGCCACGCCGACTATGTGAAGAACATGATCACGGGTGCTGCGCAGATGGACGGCGCGATCCTGGTGGTTTCGGCCGCCGACGGCCCGATGCCGCAGACGCGCGAGCACATCCTGCTTGCCCGCCAGGTCGGCGTGCCCTCGATCGTGGTGTTTTTGAACAAGGTCGACCAGGTCGACGACGCCGAGCTGCTCGAGCTGGTCGAGCTCGAGGTTCGCGAGCTTCTGACCAAGAACGAGTTCCCGGGCGACGACATTCCGATCGTCAAGGGCTCGGCGCTGGCCGCCCTTGAGGACTCCAACAAGACCATCGGCGAGGACGCCATCCGCGAGCTGATGGCTCAGGTCGACGCCTATATCCCGACGCCGGTGCGTCCGCTGGACAAGCCGTTCCTGATGCCGATCGAGGACGTGTTCTCGATCTCGGGCCGCGGCACGGTCGTGACCGGCCGCGTCGAGCGCGGCGTGGTCAAGGTCGGCGAGGAGTTGGAGATCGTCGGCATCCGTCCGACGGCCAAGACCACCTGCACGGGCGTTGAGATGTTCCGCAAGCTGCTCGACCAGGGCCAGGCCGGCGACAACATCGGCGCGCTGCTGCGCGGCATCGACCGCGAGGGCGTTGAGCGCGGCCAGGTTCTGGCCAAGCCGGGTTCGGTGAAGCCGCACAAGAAGTTCACGGCCGAAGCCTACATCCTGACCAAGGACGAGGGTGGCCGTCACACGCCGTTCTTCACCAACTACCGTCCGCAGTTCTACTTCCGCACCACCGACGTGACGGGCATCGTGACGCTGCCGGCCGGCACCGAGATGGTGATGCCTGGCGACAACATCACCGTCGACGTCGAGCTGATCGTGCCGATCGCCATGGAAGAGAAGCTGCGCTTCGCCATCCGTGAGGGCGGCCGCACCGTCGGTGCCGGCATCGTCGTCACCATCAAGGAATAATCGATCCGGCATTTGCCGGTTCGACAAGGAAAGGGCGGTCTTCGGGCCGCCCTTTTTCGTTTCCGGCGCTCCGAAGGCGAAGTGTTACGCCACGCCTCTCAAAGCTGTTTGCAAGCGGCATCGCCGCAACTAGTATGGGTTGTACCCGTGGGGGCTTTGCAAGCGTGGTTCGGGAAAGCCGTTCAGACAGCATTCGGTGGTGGCGCGGGCTCTTCCGCCTGGGGTTGGCCGCCGCGATCGGCCTGGCCGGCTTCGTCGCGGAGGCCAAGGATGAGGTGCCCGATCTAGGTCCGACGATGCGCTTTGCCGTCGTACGCAGCAGCGCGCCTGGCTGCGAGCCCAATTGCCCGGAGTGGATTTCGGCGGAAGGCACCATCGAGGCCGGCACGCCGGCGCTGTTCAAACGCCTCTTGAAGACGCTAGGCGGCCGGCAACTGCCGATCGTCGTCAATTCTCCTGGCGGCAATGTCGACGCGGCGCTCCAGCTCGGCCGCGCGATCCGCAAGGCCAAGCTCGACATCGCCGTGGGCACGACGGAGTTTTCCGGCTGCTCGCCGGAAATGAAGAATTGCCGGGGTGATGAAGACGCCTCGTATCTCGGCGTCGCCAATGACAGCGGCGCCATGTGCAACTCGGCCTGTCCGCTGATGTTTGCCGGCGGCGTCCGCCGCGTCGTGGGCGAATGGGCCTATCTCGGAGTTCATCAGATTACCACCACTTACCGGCGAGAAAAGCTGCTGTACCGCACGACCTACAAAATCGTGAACGGCAAGAAGAAGGTCCTCGGCACCAAGATCGTCAGCCGCAAGAACGCCGGCAGCTACAAGACCTATGAGATGAGCAAGGCGGTCGAGAAGCGGCTGTCGGGTTATCTCAAGGAAATGGGTATCGAACAAGGCGTGCTGGACGTGATGAAGGCGACGCCGGCGAGCGATATAAGGCAGATCGAGCCCGATGACATGCTGGAGATGAAGCTCGTCACCAGCCTCGATTCGCTGGATCTTCTGACCGAGAATACCATTTGTCGACGCAATCCCGTGCCGGCGAACTGCCGCGAAATACCGACGAACGGCAAGCAGGTGGCGGTTGCGAGCGTCGAGATCAAGTCGGCAGGCCCTCAACCGACAGAGGCTGCATCATCGTCCAGACCGGAACAGGACATGCGCTTCGTGCTGGTTCGCGGCAGCAATCCGCTCTGCGATCCCGATTGCCCGGAATGGATTTCGGCGGAAGGGGCAATTGTAGCCGGCACGCCCGACAGGCTGCGCGAGCTGCTCGACACGGTCGGAGGGCGCAGGCTGCCTCTCGTGGTCAACTCGCCGGGCGGCGACGTGCAGGGCGCGCTCGCCGCCGGCAGACTCATCCGTGAGCGCGGGTTGGATGTCGCGGTCGCCCGGACGGATTTCCTCGATTGCGACCTGGGCGCTGTGGGGTGCGGCGCCAAGGACCTCCATACCGGCCTTACCGTCGATGCCGGCGCCGAATGCGACGCGGCCTGCGCTGTTATGATCGCCGGCGGCACAAGGCGCTTCGTCGGTGCCAATGTGCATTTCCTCGTGCACTCCATGGGCATGGAAGACAAGGTCAAGGCGTATCTCGAGGAGATGGCGATCGGCGCCGGCTTGTTCGTCGCGATGCAGTCGGCCCGATATGCCAAGCACAGGGAGCTCAGTCAGGACGAATTGGCGGAGTTCGGATTGACGACCGGGCGCCAATCGGTGGATACGCTGACGGGCGCCACCATCTGCAAATCGTCGCCGAAGCCCGACAATTGCCGGGTTTTGCCGGCAGCCAACGCCGCTGCGGAGGCGCCGGCGAAGCTGTAGCGCGCCATTTGCGGCACTGGCCATGGGGGCAGGTTGAGCCGGGGAGGGCTTGCGTTATTCTCTGCGCCCTGCCGAGGAGGAGAGGCGATGAGCGAGGACATCCCGACTTTGTTCGAATGGGCCGGCGGCGCGGAAGTGCTCAACCGGCTGACGCGCACCTTCTACGACAAGGTGGCCCTGGACCCGATCGTCGGCCCGGTCTTCAAGCATATGTCGCCCGATCATCCGGCGCATGTCGCTGCCTTCATCGGCGAGGTTTTTGGCGGACCGAAGACATACAGCGAAAAGCATGGCGGCCACCGCGAAATGGTCATGCATCATCTCGGCAAGCATCTGACCGAGGAGCAGCGGCGGCGCTGGACCAACCTGCTGGCCGACGCGGCCGACGAGGTCGGCCTGCCCGACGACCCCGAATTCCGTTCCGCCTTCATGGGCTATGTCGAATGGGGATCGCGGCTGGCAAAGATGAATTCCAATCTCGGCGAAACCTGCGATCCGGAGACCGAGCCGATGCCTGCCTGGGGCTGGGGCGTGCCCGGCGGACCGTACAAGCCGCCGGCCGCGAAATCGTGAGCGGGGGGGCGGACTTCTCAGTCCGATCCTTTGCCAGCGACACGGGAAAATCCGGATTTCTGGCAAAGCATATGAAACTGCATCTGACTGCTCTTTACAGAGCGCGTGGAAGCTTTTAGGAAGCGCCTGCGCTGAAGCGCGTGTACGGGCATAGCTCAGTTGGTAGAGCGGCGGTCTCCAAAACCGCAGGTCGTAGGTTCGAGCCCTGCTGCCCGTGCCATCTCCCAAGTGGCGAACTTAAGATCAGGGCGTTCCGCCGTTGAAAACCGGCGGGTGGCTTGCCATATGGGGAAATCTGGGGCATAAGGCCCGCATAGCCGGGACGGAACGACTGGATGGTTCCGAGGCGGCGCTAGAACATAAAGCGGAACACTTGCCACTTGCGTGGACCAAGAATCGGTTTTATGTAGACTGAACAGACACGCGACGCGTGGAGCTGGGAAGCCGGCTTTACGCGTCTGATTTGCGTGGGCGAAATGGCGACGCTGATTCGGCGTCGGCACGAAGCCTAGGCGGCACGTCCCGGCCAGCGGGATCATCCAGGAGGCCCGGTCAACGGGTCTTGAAGACAGGCGGCACATGGCTTCGAAAACCACTAACCCATTCACCTTTCTCCAGCAGGTTCGCGCGGAGACGGCCAAGGTGACATGGCCATCGCGCCGCGAGACCATGATCTCGACGGTGATGGTCCTGGTGTTCGCGGTCATCGCGATGATCTTCTTCTTCGCCGCCGACATAGCCATGGGCTATGCGATCGAGTGGATATTGGGCCTCGGACACTAAGTTCGGCGATTACGGAGACGTCGTGAAATGACTGCGCGGTGGTACATCGTCCACGCCTATTCGAACTTCGAGAAGAAGGTCGCCGAGGACATCGAGAACAAGGCCAAGCAGAAGGGCCTGTCCGGCGAGATCGAGCAGATCGTGGTGCCGACCGAGAAGGTCGTCGAGATCCGTCGCGGCCGCAAGGTCGACGCCGAGCGCAAGTTCTTCCCGGGCTATGTGCTCTTGAAGGCCAACCTCACGGACGCCGTGTTCTCGCTGGTCAAGAACACGCCGAAGGTCACCGGCTTCCTCGGCGACTCCAAGCCGGTGCCGATCACCGAGACCGAGGCGCAGCGCATCTTGAACCAGGTTCAGGAAGGCGTCGAGCGGCCGAAGCCGTCGGTCACCTTCGAGATCGGCGAGGCGATCCGCGTTTCGGACGGTCCGTTCGCGTCTTTCAACGGCTTCGTCCAGGAAGTGGACGAAGAGCGCGCGCGCCTCAAGGTGGAAGTTTCGATCTTCGGGCGCGCTGTGCCGGTCGATCTCGAATTCGGGCAGGTCGAAAAGGGCTGATCCGAAGATCCCTCGGCCGACAGGCGATGAGGGGTCAGCGGCGCGAAGAAGCGCGCTGCAATGAACGGGTGGGAGGCGAAAGCGGTTTAGCCGGCCGCTGGAACCGCACCACCAGACTGCAACCGCCGGCGTTCCCGGATAATGGTGGCCGGCATGAGAAAAGGCAGGAATAGAGATGGCTAAGAAAGTTGCAGGCCAGCTCAAGCTCCAGGTTGCCGCGGGCTCGGCCACGCCGTCGCCCCCGATCGGCCCGGCGCTTGGTCAGCGCGGCATCAACATCATGGAGTTCTGCAAGGCGTTCAACGCGCAGACCCAGGAACTGGAGAAGGGCTCGCCGATCCCGGTCGTCATCACCTACTACCAGGACAAGTCGTTCACCTTCGTCATGAAGACGCCGCCGGTGAGCTACTTCCTGAAGAAGGCCGCCAACCTGAAGTCGGGCTCCAAGGAGCCGGGCAAGACCAAGGTCGGCACGATCTCGCGCGACAAGGTGCGCCAGATCGCCGAGCAGAAGATGAAGGACCTGAACGCAAACGACGTCGAGGCGGCCATGCGCATGGTCGAGGGCTCCGCCCGCTCGATGGGCCTGGAAGTGGTGGGCTAAGATCATGGCAAAGATTGCAAAGCGAGTTGCCAAGAGCCGCGAAGGCATCGATCCGAACAAGGCCTATGCCCTCAACGAGGCGCTACAGCTGCTCAAGGACCGGTCCACGGTTAAGTTCGACGAGACCGTCGAGATTTCGATGAACCTCGGCGTCGATCCCCGCCATGCCGACCAGATGGTCCGCGGCGTGGTCAACCTGCCGAACGGCACCGGCCGCTCGGTTCGCGTCGCCGTGTTCGCGCGCGGCGACAAGGCCGAGGAAGCCAAGGCCGCCGGCGCCGATATCGTTGGCGCCGAGGACCTGGTCGAGATCGTCCAGAAGGGCACGATCGATTTCGATCGCTGCATCGCCACGCCGGACATGATGCCGCTGGTCGGCCGCCTGGGTAAGGTGCTCGGCCCGCGCGGCATGATGCCGAACCCGAAGGTCGGCACCGTGACCACCGATGTCGCGGCCGCCGTCAAGGCTTCGAAGGGCGGTGCCGTCGAGTTCCGCGTCGAGAAGGCCGGCATCGTCCAGGCCGGCGTCGGCAAGGTCTCGTTCGACGTCAAGGCGCTGGAAGAGAATGTGCGGGCCTTCGCCGATGCGGTGAACAAGGCAAAGCCCACCGGCGCCAAGGGCAACTACGTCAAGAAGGTGTCGGTCACCTCGACGATGGGTCCCGGCCTCAAGCTCGACATCGCGACGCTCGCCGCGTCGTAAGTGTCGCCTGACCGGCTTCAGGCCGGTCGTTAGAGCATGATCCCGAAAAGCGGGAACCGGTTTTCGGAAAAGATCATGCTCCAACAAACAAGAATTCCGGACCGCCGATCCGTCGGCGGTCCGGTAACCCGGAGGCCGAAAGGCTTCCGGATATCCTGTCCGAGATTGCAGGCGGCCCAGAGCCTTAATTCGCATGGGCCTGCATGAGACGGGTGAAGACCCGACAAAGGAGCGAAAAGCTCCAATGAAAGGTTCGAACCGTGTTTGCCTTTTGTCAGCACATCGCCGGCTTGGCCGTCGGTGTGGCGAAAGGGGGCAGGATCCTCGAGCGCCGTTCGGGAGATCCGTTTTTTGGATGGCCCGGCCGGCAAAAGGCAACCCGACCGCTGACCTCGAGAATGAGGCAGGGGTCAACTGGAGATAGGCAGTGGACAGAGCGGAAAAACGCGAACTCGTCACGGGCCTGAACGAAGCGTTCTCGAACGCGGGTTCAGTCGTCGTGGCCCACTACGCCGGTATCACCGTGGCGCAAATGAACGACCTGAGGTCGAAGATGCGCGCCGCCGGTGGCACCGTCAAAGTCGCGAAGAACCGTCTCGCCAAGATCGCTCTTCAGGGCACGGACTCCGCATCGATCGTCGATCTGTTCAAGGGACAGACGCTGATCGCTTATTCGGAGGATCCGGTTGCGGCGCCGAAGATCGCGTCCGAGTTCGCCAAGGGGAATGACAAGCTGATCATTCTCGGCGGCGCGATGGGCTCGACCTCGCTCAACGCCGACGGTGTCAAGGCACTCGCCACGATGCCGTCGCTCGACGAGCTGCGCGCCAAGCTGGTTGGCATGATCGCCACGCCGGCAACCCGGATCGCCCAGATCGTCAATGCACCCGCGGCTTCGGTCGCGCGCGTCATCGGCGCTTACGCCCGGAAGGACGAGGCGGCATGAGGCCGTTCCTCGCTGTCAACAACACACGTTCGAACCAAGTATAAAGGAATACACAAATGGCTGATCTCGCGAAGATCGTAGACGACCTTTCGAAGCTGACCGTCCTCGAGGCGGCCGAGCTGTCGAAGCTCCTGGAAGAGAAGTGGGGCGTTTCGGCCGCGGCTCCGGTGGCGGTTGCCGCTGCTGCCGGTGGCGCTGCCGCTGCTGCTGCTCCGGCTGAAGAGAAGACGGAATTCGACGTCGTTCTCGCCGACGCCGGCGCCCAGAAGATCAACGTCATCAAGGAAGTCCGCGCCATCACCGGCCTTGGCCTCAAGGAAGCCAAGGACCTGGTCGAAGCGGCTCCGAAGCCGGTCAAGGAAGGCGTTTCCAAGGCCGACGCCGACAAGTTCAAGGCTCAGTTGGAAGCAGCTGGCGCCAAGGTCGAGCTGAAGTAATAGGCGAGGGCGGACGGTCTCGCGCCGTCCGCCCCCTCCCTGGTTAAGGGGGAGGTTTCGTGAGCGCGAGACGTTTGAAAACCTCTTTCCTGAGGGCCGGAAGCGGCCTTCAGGAAACGGGTTTTCTCCCGTTTTAGCCGGCAGCCGCCAAGCAATTGGAAAGGGCGGCCGGAAAACAGACAGGGGCAGCCGGCGAGGCGGCCCATTGGTGCAAGGCGAACCGCGGCGAGGTTCGTCCCGAGTTTTGAGCTAAGGAGCGACGATGGCCCAGACCCAGACTTTCAATGGCCGCAGACGCGTACGCAAGTTCTTCGGAAAGATCCCGGAAGTTGCGGAGATGCCGAACCTGATCGAGGTTCAGAAGGCATCCTATGACCAGTTCCTGATGGTGGACGAGCCCAAGGGCGGGCGTCCTGACGAGGGACTGCAGGCCGTTTTCAAGTCGGTCTTCCCGATCTCCGATTTTTCCGGCTCCTCGATGCTGGAATTCGTGAAGTATGAGTTCGAAGGACCGAAATTCGACGTTGACGAGTGCCGTCAGCGCGACCTGACCTATGCCGCGCCGCTCAAGGTGACGCTGCGCCTCATCGTGTTCGATATCGACGAGGATACCGGCGCCAAGTCGATCAAGGACATCAAGGAGCAGGACGTCTATATGGGCGACATGCCGCTCATGACCTCGAACGGCACCTTCATCGTCAACGGCACCGAGCGCGTCATCGTCTCGCAGATGCACCGCTCGCCGGGCGTCTTCTTCGACCATGACAAGGGCAAGTCGCACTCGTCGGGCAAGCTGCTGTTTGCCGCGCGCGTCATTCCCTATCGCGGCTCGTGGCTCGACATAGAGTTCGACTCCAAGGACGTCGTGCACGCCCGCATCGACCGCCGCCGCAAGATTCCGGTGACGTCGCTGCTGATGGCGCTCGGCATGGACGGCGAAGAGATCCTGTCGACCTTCTACAACAAGATCACCTACAAGCGCGCCGGCGACCACTGGCGCATCCCGTTCAACGTCGAACGGTTCCGCGGCCTCAAGGCCGTCGGCGACCTGGTCGATGCCGACACGGGCGAGATCGTCGTCGAGGCCGGCAAGAAGATCACCGCCCGCCAGGCTCGCCAGCTCGGCGAGAAGGGCCTTAAGGCGATCAAGGCAACCGACGAGGACCTGCTCGGCAACTACCTGGCCGAGGACATCGTCAACTACGCCACCGGCGAGATCTTCCTCGAGGCCGGCGACGAGATCGACGACAAGACGCTGAAGGTGCTGCTCGGCACCGGCGAGGACGAGATCCAGATCCTCGACATCGATCATGTCAATGTCGGCGCCTACATTCGCAACACTTTGGCCGTCGACAAGAACGAGAGCCGCCAGGACGCGCTGTTCGACATCTACCGCGTCATGCGCCCGGGCGAGCCGCCGACGCTCGAGACCGCCGAAGCCATGTTCAACTCGCTGTTCTTCGACAGCGAGCGCTATGACCTGTCGGCCGTCGGCCGCGTCAAGATGAACATGCGCCTCGAGCTCAAGGCCGAGGACACCGTGCGCGTGCTGCGCAAGGAAGACATCCTGGCCGTGGTCAAGACGCTGGTGGAGCTGCGCGACGGCAAGGGCGAGATCGACGACATCGACAATCTCGGCAACCGCCGCGTGCGCTCGGTCGGCGAGCTGATGGAGAACCAGTACCGCGTCGGCCTGCTGCGCATGGAGCGCGCGATCAAGGAGCGTATGTCCTCGATCGAGATCGACACGGTCATGCCGCAGGACCTGATCAACGCCAAGCCGGCGGCCGCCGCCGTGCGCGAGTTCTTCGGCTCCTCGCAGCTGTCGCAGTTCATGGACCAGACCAACCCGCTGTCGGAGATCACCCACAAGCGCCGCCTGTCGGCGCTTGGACCGGGCGGTCTGACCCGCGAGCGCGCCGGCTTCGAGGTGCGCGACGTGCACCCGACGCATTACGGCCGCATCTGCCCGATCGAAACGCCGGAAGGCCCGAATATCGGCCTGATCAACTCGCTCGCCACTTTCGCGCGCGTCAATAAGTACGGCTTCATCGAGAGCCCGTACCGCAAGATCGTCAACGGCAAGCTGACCAATGAAGTCGTCTATCTGTCGGCGATGGAAGAGGCCAAGCACCATGTCGCGCAGGCCAACGCCGAGCTCGACAAGAACGGCAGCTTCGTCGACGAGTTCGTCATCTGCCGCAACGCCGGCGAGGTGATGATGGCGCCGCGCGAGAACGTCGACCTGATGGACGTGTCGCCAAAGCAGATGGTCTCGGTGGCCGCGGCTCTCATCCCGTTCCTCGAGAACGACGACGCCAACCGCGCGCTGATGGGCTCGAACATGCAGCGTCAGGCCGTGCCGCTGGTGCGCGCCGAGGCGCCGTTCGTCGGCACCGGCATGGAGCCGGTCGTGGCTCGCGACTCGGGTGCGGCCATCGGCGCCCGCCGCGGCGGCGTGGTCGACCAGGTGGACGCCACCCGTATCGTCATCCGCGCCACGGAAGATCTCGATCCGGCCAAGTCCGGCGTCGATATCTACCGGCTGATGAAATTCCAGCGCTCGAACCAGAACACCTGCATCAACCAGCGTCCGCTGGTGCGTGTGGGCGACCGGGTGAACAAGGGCGACATCATTGCCGACGGTCCATCGACCGAGCTCGGCGATCTGGCGCTCGGCCGCAACGTGCTGGTCGCGTTCATGCCTTGGAACGGCTACAACTACGAGGACTCGATCCTGCTCTCCGAGCGCATCGTGGCCGACGACGTCTTCACCTCGATCCATATCGAGGAGTTCGAGGTCATGGCCCGCGACACCAAGCTCGGACCGGAGGAAATCACGCGCGACATTCCGAACGTTTCGGAAGAAGCGCTGAAGAACCTCGACGAGGCCGGCATCGTCTATATCGGCGCGGAAGTGCAGCCGGGCGACATCCTGGTCGGCAAGATCACGCCGAAGGGCGAAAGCCCGATGACGCCGGAAGAAAAGCTGCTGCGCGCCATCTTCGGCGAGAAGGCCTCGGACGTTCGCGACACCTCCATGCGCATGCCTCCGGGCACCTTCGGCACCGTCGTCGAAGTGCGCGTCTTCAACCGCCACGGCGTGGAGAAGGACGAGCGCGCCATGGCGATCGAGCGCGAGGAGATCGAGCGCCTGGCCAAGGACCGCGACGACGAGCAGGCGATCCTCGACCGCAACGTCTACTCGCGCCTTTCCGACATGCTGGTCGGCAAGGATGCGATCGCCGGACCGAAGGGCTTCAAGAAGGGCTCGAAGCTGTCGAAGGACACGCTCGACGAGTATCCGCGCTCGCAGTGGTGGCAGTTCGCCGTGGAGAACGAAAAGCTCCAGAGCGAACTGGAAGCGCTGCGCGGCCAGTACGACGACTCCAAGAAGGCGCTCGAGCAGCGCTTCATGGACAAGGTCGAGAAGGTGCAGCGCGGCGACGAGATGCCTCCGGGCGTCATGAAGATGGTCAAGGTCTTCGTCGCGGTGAAGCGCAAGATGCAGCCGGGCGACAAGATGGCCGGCCGTCACGGCAACAAGGGTGTCGTGTCGCGCATCGTTCCTGTCGAGGACATGCCTTTCCTCGAGGACGGCACGCATGCCGACATCGTGCTCAATCCGCTGGGTGTGCCGAGCCGCATGAATGTCGGCCAGATCCTGGAAACGCATCTGGGCTGGGCCTGCGCCGGCATGGGCAGGAAGATCGGCGAGCTGATCGACGCCTACAAGTCGGGCGGCGACATCAAGCCGCTGCGCAAGACGCTGGAAAGCTTCATGCCTTCCAACGACCGCAACGAGCCGATCCGCGACTATGACGACGAGAGCATCATTCGCCTGAGCGAGCAGATGCGCCGCGGCGTCTCCATCGCGACCCCGGTGTTCGACGGCGCGCACGAGGCCGACATCAACACCATGCTGGAGCAGGCCGGCCTGCACACCAGCGGTCAGTCGCAGCTCTATGACGGCCGCACCGGCGAGCCGTTCGATCGCAAGGTGACGATGGGCTACATCTATATGCTCAAGCTTCACCACCTGGTGGACGACAAGATCCACGCGCGCTCGATCGGTCCGTACTCGCTCGTCACCCAGCAGCCGCTGGGCGGCAAGGCGCAGTTCGGCGGCCAGCGCTTCGGCGAAATGGAGGTCTGGGCGCTCGAAGCTTACGGCGCCGCCTACACGCTGCAGGAAATGCTGACGGTGAAGTCGGACGACGTGGCCGGGCGTACCAAGGTCTACGAGGCGATCGTCAGAGGCGACGACACCTTCGAGGCGGGTATTCCCGAGAGCTTCAACGTTCTCGTCAAGGAAATGCGTTCGCTGGGCCTCAATGTCGAACTGGAGAACACCAAGTTCGAAGACGCTCCTGTCCGGCTGCCGGATGCTGCCGAATAGGGGCGCAGCCGAGTAAGGCAATGGCGCGCCGCTACCCAGGTCGCGGCGCGCCCCGAGCATGATCCCGAAAACCGGTTTTCGGACGAGATCATGCTCAACCAAGAAGTATTCTTCGGCCGGTCAGGCCGGCCAGTCTGCGGGCATTCGGCCCGCGCTCGATGCAAGGGGTTTTCGAGGACCCCGAAAAGGAGAACGGCATGAACCAAGAGGTCATGAATCTCTTCAACCCCCAGGCGCCTGCGCAGGTGTTCGATTCCATCCGGATCTCGCTTGCCAGCCCTGAGAAGATTCTGTCCTGGTCGTTCGGCGAGATCAAGAAGCCGGAGACCATCAACTACCGCACCTTCAAGCCTGAGCGTGACGGTCTGTTCTGCGCGCGCATTTTTGGCCCGATCAAGGACTACGAGTGCCTGTGCGGCAAGTACAAGCGCATGAAGTACAAGGGCGTCATCTGCGAGAAGTGCGGCGTCGAAGTCACGCTGTCGCGCGTCCGCCGCGAGCGCATGGGCCATATCGAGCTCGCCGCGCCCGTCGCCCACATCTGGTTCCTGAAGTCGCTGCCTTCGCGCATCGGCACGCTGCTCGACATGACGCTGAAGGACATCGAGCGCGTCCTTTACTTCGAGAACTACATCGTCACCGAGCCCGGCCTCACCGCGCTGAAGGAGCACCAGCTGCTCAGCGAGGAAGAGTACATGCTGGCCGTCGACGAGTATGGCGAGGATTCGTTCACCGCCATGATCGGCGCCGAGGCCATCCATGACCTGCTTGCCGGCATGGACCTGGAGAAGATCGCAGGCGACCTGCGCTCGGAGCTGGCTTCGACCTCGTCCGAGCTCAAGCAGAAGAAGCTCTTGAAGCGGCTCAAGGTCGTCGAGAACTTCATGGAATCCGGCAACCGTCCGGAATGGATGATCATGAAGGTGGTTCCGGTGATCCCGCCGGATCTTCGCCCGCTCGTCCCGCTGGACGGCGGCCGCTTCGCGACGTCCGACCTCAACGACCTCTATCGCCGCGTCATCAACCGCAACAACCGCCTGAAGCGGCTGATCGAGCTGCGCGCGCCGGGCATCATCGTGCGCAACGAAAAGCGCATGCTGCAGGAGGCTGTCGACGCGCTCTTCGATAACGGCCGCCGCGGCCGCGTCATCACCGGCGCTAACAAGCGTCCGCTGAAGTCGCTGTCCGACATGCTGAAGGGCAAGCAGGGCCGGTTCCGCCAGAACCTGCTCGGCAAGCGCGTCGACTATTCCGGCCGCTCGGTCATCGTGACCGGTCCGGAGCTCAAGCTGCATCAGTGCGGCCTGCCGAAGAAGATGGCGCTCGAACTCTTCAAGCCCTTCATCTACGCCCGCCTCGACGCCAAGGGTTTCTCCTCGACCGTCAAGCAGGCGAAGAAGCTGGTCGAGAAGGAGCGTCCGGAGGTTTGGGATATCCTCGACGAGGTCATCCGCGAGCATCCGGTGCTGTTGAACCGCGCGCCGACGCTGCACCGCCTCGGCATCCAGGCGTTCGAGCCGATCCTGATCGAAGGCAAGGCGATCCAGCTGCATCCGCTGGTCTGCACGGCCTTCAACGCCGACTTCGACGGTGACCAGATGGCGGTCCACGTGCCGCTGTCGCTGGAAGCGCAGCTCGAAGCCCGCGTGCTGATGATGTCGACCAACAACATCCTGCACCCGGCCTCCGGCGCGCCGATCATCGTGCCGTCGCAGGACATGGTTCTCGGTCTCTACTATCTGTCGATCGTCAACCAGAACGAGCCGGGCGAGGGCATGGTGTTCGCCGACATGGGCGAGCTCCAGCATGCGCTGGAGACCAAGGCCGTCACGCTGCACGCCAAGATCAAGGGTCGCTTCCGCACGGTCGATGCCGAAGGCAAGGTCGTGTCGAAGATCTACGACACCACGCCTGGCCGCATGATCATCGGCGAGCTTCTGCCGAAGAACGTCAACGTGCCTTATGAGACCGCCAACCAGGAGATGACCAAGAAGAACATCTCCAAGATGATCGACACCGTCTATCGCCACTGCGGCCAGAAGGAGACGGTCATCTTCTGCGATCGCATCATGGCCCTCGGCTTTGCCCATGCCTGCCGCGCCGGCATTTCGTTCGGCAAGGACGACATGGTGATCCCGGACACCAAGCTGAAGCTGGTCTCCGACACTGAGGCTTTGGCCAAGGAGTACGAGCAGCAGTACAATGACGGCCTGATCACCCAGGGCGAGAAGTACAACAAGGTGGTCGACGCCTGGGCCAAGTGCTCGGAAAAGGTCGCCGACGAGATGATGGCCCGCATCAAGGCGGTCGAGTTCGAGGAAAACGGCCGTCAGAAGCCGATGAACTCGATCTACATGATGTCGCATTCGGGTGCGCGCGGTTCGCCCACCCAGATGCGCCAGCTCGCCGGCATGCGCGGCCTGATGGCCAAGCCTTCGGGCGAGATCATCGAGACGCCGATCATCTCGAACTTCAAGGAAGGCCTCACCGTGCTCGAGTACTTCAACTCGACTCACGGCGCCCGCAAGGGTCTGGCCGACACTGCGTTGAAGACGGCGAACTCGGGTTACCTGACCCGCCGCCTGGTCGACGTGGCGCAGGACTGCATCGTTAATTCGCTGGATTGCGGCACCGACAAGGGCCTCACCATGCAGCCGATCGTCGATGCCGGTCAGATCGTCGCCTCGGTCGGTCAGCGCGTCCTTGGCCGCACGGCGCTCGACGACATCAACCACCCGGTCACCGGCGAAGTGCTGGTCAAGGCCGGCAAGCTGATGGACGAGCGCGACGTGGAGCAGATCGAGAAGGCCGGCGTGCAGTCGGTCCGCATCCGCTCGGCGCTGACCTGCGAGGTCAGGACCGGCGTCTGCGCCGTCTGCTACGGTCGCGATCTTGCCCGCGGCACGCCCGTCAACCAGGGTGAGGCTGTCGGCGTCATCGCGGCGCAGTCGATCGGTGAGCCGGGCACCCAGCTCACCATGCGCACCTTCCACATGGGCGGCACCGCGCAGGTGGTGGACTCTTCGTTCCTTGAAGCCTCCTATGAGGGCAAGGTCGAAATCCGCAACCGCAACGTGGTGCGCAACTCCGACGGCCAGCAGATGGTCATGGGCCGCAATATGGCGGTCCTGATCCTCGACGAGGCCGGCAAAGAGCGCGCCACGCACCGCGTCGCCTATGGCTCGCGCATCTTCGTGGACGACGGTGACAAGGTGAAGCGCGGCCAGCGCATCGCCGAGTGGGATCCTTATACCCGCCCGATCCTCACCGAAATCGAAGGCAAGGTGGCGTTCGAGGACCTGGTCGACGGCATTTCCGTTCAGGAGACGGCCGACGAATCGACCGGCATCACCAAACGCGAGGTCATCGACTGGCGCTCGACGCCGCGCGGCAGCGACCTGAAGCCGGCGATCGTCGTTCAGGACGCCAAGGGCAAGGTCGGCAAGCTGTCGAAGGGCGGCGATGCACGCTTCCTGCTCTCGGTCGAGGCCATCCTCTCGGTCGAGCCGGGCGCGCATGTCCGTCCGGGCGACGTGCTGGCGCGTATCCCGATGGAAAGCGCCAAGACCAAGGACATCACCGGTGGTCTGCCGCGCGTTGCCGAACTGTTCGAGGCTCGCCGTCCGAAGGATCACGCCATCATCGCCGAGATCGATGGCACGATCCGCTTCGGCCGCGATTACAAGAACAAGCGTCGCATCATCATCGAGCCGCATGACTCGACGCTGGAGCCGGTCGAATACCTGATCCCGAAGGGCAAGCCGTTCCATCTCCAGGACGGCGATGTCATCGAGAAGGGCGACTACATCCTCGACGGCAACCCGGCGCCGCATGACATCCTGGCGATCAAGGGCGTGGAGGCGCTTGCGTCCTACCTCGTCAACGAGATCCAGGAGGTCTACCGCCTGCAGGGCGTGTCGATCAACGACAAGCACATCGAGGTGATCGTTCGCCAGATGCTGCAGAAGGTCGAGATCACCGCGCAGGGCGACTCGACCTACATTCCTGGCGACCACGTCGACGTGATCGAGCTGGAAGAGGTCAACGAGCGCCTGATCGAGGACGGCAAGAAGCCTGCCGAAGGTCAGCCGGTGCTGCTCGGCATCACCAAGGCCTCGCTGCAGACGCCATCCTTCATCTCGGCCGCCTCCTTCCAGGAGACGACCAGGGTGCTGACCGAAGCTGCGGTTGCCGGCAAGACCGACATGCTGCAGGGTCTGAAGGAAAACGTCATCGTCGGCCGTCTGATCCCGGCCGGCACCGGTGGTACGATGAGCCAGATCCGGCGCATCGCCACCTCGCGCGACGAGCTAATCATCGACGAGCGCCGCAAGGCGTCCGGCGTCGAGGTCGCCGAGCCGATGCTGACCAACATGGTCAACGCCGCGCAGTAAGCGCGGATGGAACAAGAGAGAAAAAGGGGCCTGCGTGGCCCCTTTTTTGCATTCCGGTCACGCCCCTTTTGCATTCCTGCTAAGACGAGGATGAACCATGAGCGCCAGGACCTCGACGGCTGTCGACGACTATATCGTCGCCTCTCTCTTCGAAGCGGATCCCGCGCTTGACGCCGCGCTTGCGGCCAACCGCGAGCAGGGTCTGCCGGCCATCGACGTTTCGCCGGCGCAGGGCAAATTGCTTTCGCTGCTGGTGCGGATTGGCGGTGCGAAGAAGGTGCTCGAGATCGGCACGCTCGGCGGCTACTCGACCATCTGGATGGCAAGGGGTCTGGCTGCCGACGGCAAGGTCGTGACGCTGGAAGTCGACCCGCACCACGCCGAGGTCGCGCGCTCGAACTTCGAGCGGGCAGCGGTCTCCGACAAGGTGGATTTGCGTCTCGGGCCGGCCCTTCAGTCGCTCACGGTGTTGGTCAGCGAAAATGCCGGTCCGTTCGACCTGATCTTCATCGATGCCGACAAACCGAACAACCCGAACTATCTCTCCTGGGCCATGCGGCTTGCGCGCTCGGGCACGGTGATCGTCTGCGACAACGTCATCCGCGACGGCGCCGTCATGAACAAGGATAGCGGCGATGCCAACGTCGAAGGCGCACGCGCGGCGTTCTCCTTCATTGGAGGCGAGAAGCGCCTGGACGGCACCGCCATCCAGACCGTCGGCGCCAAGGGCTACGACGGGTTTGCCATTGCGATCGTGGACTGACGCCGGCAGCGCCAGTCCCGCCAACTCAATCGAAGAACGCCTCGACCACGTTGCGCTTGCCGAGCATGAAGGCGTCGGCGACATGCTGGAGCGGGGCCAGGTCGACGTCGGAGATGCCGGCCCGCACGATCTCAGCGAAACGTTTGTACAGCATCGGATATTCGGCCTCCGGCTCGTCGTGGATGATCTTGCCGTCGACGGCGAGCTTTGCGCCGCCACCCGAAAGCACCATCTTGCCCTTGTCGGTCTCGGCCAGGATGTCCCAGCTCTGCGGACCGGTCTGCAGCCAGTCGAGCTCCATCTTCACCGGCAGTCCGTTCGAGGTGCGGAAGACGACATGCGCCGCGACTGGCGACGCGCGGTTCTCGGGGAAGTCGAGAATGGCCGAGGTGATGAACATCGGCGGCAGGATGTGAGTCGCGATCGACAAGGCGTTGATGCCGGGGTCGAACACGCCGAAGCCGCCCGGCGCCCAGATCCATTCCTGGTTCGGATGCCAGCGGCGCACGTCCTCTTTCCAGTTGATGGCGGCCGAGCTGATCCTGGCCGAGGCGAGTAAGGCGCGCGCGGCCTCGACCGCCGGCGCATAGCGCGAATGCCAGCTGGCGAAAAGCGAGACGCCCTTCTTCGCAGCGAGCGCTTTCAAGCCTTCGACCTCGCTGACGGTTGCGCCCGGCGGCTTCTCCATGAAGACGTGCTTCCCAGCCTTGATCGCGGCGCGCGCCGCGTCGTAACGGAATTGGGGCGGCATGCAAAGCGAGACGGCTTCCAGGCCAGGCTCGGCTTCGAGCATCGCCTCGATCGTCGGATAGTTCGGGATGCCGTCCACTTTGCCGTGGCGGCTCGCGGCGGCTGCAAGCTGATAGTTATCATCCTTGACGAGTGCGGGAAGGTGCTGATCGCGGACGATCTTCCCCACGCCGACGATACCGAGCCTGATGGGATTGCTGGTCATGGGAACTCCGAGGGATTTTGGCTGAGATGTTCTAGGCATGACAAAGGTGCCCGGCAAGCCGGATGAATGGGAGGCGTTCCGGCCGCCTTGGCGGATCAGATCGGTTCGTCGAAGGTGACGATCGACACTTCACCTTCCAGCGCGCCCTGATAGGCCGACAGATGCGGTTCCTCGTCGGGCACGCCTTCCATGTCGCCAATCTGATCGAGCTCGGCTTCGGCGAATCCTTCGGCCGCGAGCGATTCGAGCGCGCGGCGCACGGCAGAATCATCGTCGGGCGCGACCAGCATCACATGCACGCCTTCCGGCTTGCCGCCCTTGCGCCGCCAGACCCGGCCGGTGATGATGGTGACCGGGCGCTCTTCATTGTCGTTCACGGGCTGATTCCTCCGGAAGAGAGGGTTTTTGCCATTCATGCCGCCTTCTTGCACGAAGCCGGCCCGGATGACAGCCGAAAGCCGGTCACTTTCTTCCCCGCTCTTGAAAAAAGACGCAAGAAAATTACATGCGTTTTCCGCATGGCTGCCAAGCTCCGGATCGGGCGTAATATTTGCCGTTCCGGGGTTGACGGATATCGGCCTTGCGAGTAGAAGCCGCCACGTCAGAACCGATGTGAGACTTGCCTTTCCGAGGCGACGCGCCTTGGAGTTTGCCTCAAACAGGGTTCGTTTTACGAGCGAAAAGACATCTCCGGCGCGCATGAAGCGGCTTCCGCTTCCTCTGCAATTTGTTCGGGCAGGACCGCGAGACGCGGTGTGTTGCCCGAATTTGCGTATGGAAATGACGCTTTGAGCGGCCCTGACAGGGCAAGACACGGAATTGAGAGACAAGAGGGTTTAATGCCTACCGTCAACCAGCTGATCCGCAAGCCGCGCCTGGCGCCGGTGAAGCGCAACAAGGTCCCGGCCATGCAGCAGAACCCGCAGAAGCGGGGCGTCTGCACGCGCGTCTACACCACGACGCCGAAGAAGCCGAACTCGGCGCTGCGCAAGGTGGCCAAGATCCGCCTGACCAATGGTTTCGAAGTGATCGGCTACATTCCGGGCGAAGGCCATAACCTTCAGGAGCACTCGGTGGTCATGATCCGCGGCGGCCGCGTCAAGGATCTGCCGGGCGTCCGCTACCATATTATCCGTGGCGTGCTCGACACGCAGGGTGTGAAGAACCGCAAGCAGCGCCGTTCGAAATACGGTGCGAAGCGTCCGAAGTAAGGGTTTCCGGCTTCGGCGCTTTTTTTGACTGCGCCGTGCCACGAGATTGAGAGACAAAAGCCATGTCCCGTCGTCACAGTGCAGAAAAGCGTGAGATCAATCCGGACCCCAAGTTCGGCGACCTGATCGTCACCAAGTTCATGAACGCCGTCATGTATGACGGCAAGAAATCGGTTGCCGAGACCATCGTCTACGGCGCGCTGGACCAGGTCCAGGCCAAGACCAAGCAGGAGCCGGTCACCGTCTTCCATCAGGCGCTCGACAATGTCGCGCCGCATGTGGAAGTGCGCTCGCGTCGCGTCGGCGGCGCCACCTACCAGGTTCCGGTCGACGTGCGCCCCGAGCGCCGTCAGGCGCTGGCGATCCGCTGGCTGATCGCCGCGGCCCGCAACCG
This sequence comes from Mesorhizobium sp. WSM4884, assembly GCF_029625675.1. Classification (NCBI taxonomy): domain Bacteria; kingdom Pseudomonadati; phylum Pseudomonadota; class Alphaproteobacteria; order Hyphomicrobiales; family Phyllobacteriaceae; genus Mesorhizobium; species Mesorhizobium sp. WSM4884. The sequence continues at coordinate 68,376 of NZ_JARTVO010000021.1, read as the reverse complement.
CAACGAGACCACCATGATCGACCGCCTCTCGGGCGAGCTGATGGATGCGGCCAACAACCGCGGCACGGCCGTCAAGAAGCGTGAAGACACCCACAAGATGGCGGAAGCCAACCGCGCCTTCGCGCACTACCGCTGGTAACGCGCGAACGAGACTGAGAGGCACCTCCCATGGCCCGCGAATACAAAATCGAAGACTACCGCAATTTCGGTATCATGGCGCATATCGACGCCGGCAAGACGACGACGACCGAGCGCGTCCTGTACTACACGGGCAAGTCGCACAAGATCGGCGAAGTCCATGACGGCGCAGCCACCATGGACTGGATGGAGCAGGAGCAGGAACGCGGCATCACTATCACCTCGGCCGCGACCACGACCTTCTGGAAGGGCCGTGACGGCAAGATGCGCCGCTTCAACATCATCGATACCCCCGGACACGTCGACTTCACCATCGAGGTCGAGCGTTCGCTGCGCGTGCTCGACGGCGCCATCGCGCTGCTCGATGCCAACGCCGGCGTCGAGCCGCAGACCGAGACCGTGTGGCGCCAGGCCGACAAGTACCACGTGCCGCGCATGATCTTCTGCAACAAGATGGACAAGATCGGCGCCGACTTCTACCGCTCGGTGGAAATGATCGGCTCGCGCCTCGGCGCGCAGGCCGTCGTCATGCAGCTGCCGATCGGCGCCGAGACCGAGTTCAAGGGCGTTGTCGACCTCGTCGAGATGAACGCGCTCGTCTGGCGCGACGAGACGCTGGGCGCTGCCTGGGACGTCGTCGAGATTCCGGCCGACCTCAAGGAGAAGGCCGCGCAGTATCGCGAGAAGATGATCGAGGCCGCCGTCGAGATGGACGAGACCGCGCTCGAGAACTACCTCGAAGGCAACATGCCGTCGAACGACGAGATCCGCGCACTGATCCGCAAGGGCACCATCGCGGTCAAGTTCTTCCCGATGTTCTGCGGCTCGGCCTTCAAGAACAAGGGCGTGCAGCCGCTGCTCGACGCCGTCGTCGAATACCTGCCGTCGCCGATCGACGTGCCGGCCATCAAGGGCGTCGACGCCAAGACCGACGCCGAGATCGAGCGTCATGCCGACGACAACGAGCCGCTGTCGATGCTGGCGTTCAAGATCATGAACGACCCGTTCGTCGGCTCGCTGACCTTTGCCCGCATCTATTCGGGCAAGCTCACCAAGGGCACCTCGCTCGACAACACCGTGAAGGGCAAGAAGGAGCGCATCGGCCGCATGCTGCAGATGCATGCGAACTCGCGCGCCGACATCGAGGAAGCCTATGCCGGCGACATCGTCGCGCTGGCCGGCCTCAAGGACACGACCACCGGCGACACGCTCTGCGACCCGCTGCACCCGGTCATCCTCGAGCGCATGGAATTCCCCGATCCGGTCATCCAGATCGCCATCGAGCCGAAGACCAAGAACGACCAGGAGAAGATGGGCCTCGCGCTGCATCGCCTGGCGGCCGAGGACCCGTCCTTCCGCGTCAAGACCGACGAGGAAAGCGGCCAGACCATCATCGCCGGCATGGGCGAGCTGCATCTCGACATCATCGTCGACCGCATGCGCCGCGAGTTCAAGGTGGAAGCCAATGTCGGCGCTCCGCAGGTGGCCTATCGCGAGACGATCACCCGCACCCACGAGCAGGACTACACGCACAAGAAGCAGACCGGCGGTACCGGCCAGTTCGCGCGCGTCAAGATCCTGTTCGAGCCGAACACGGAGAGCGAAGAGTTCGTGTTCGAGTCCAAGATCGTCGGCGGCGCGGTGCCGAAGGAATACATCCCGGGCGTCGAGAAGGGCATCCAGAGCGTCATGGGCTCCGGCCCGTTCGCTGGCTTCCCGATGATCGGCGTCAAGGCGACGCTGATCGACGGCGCCTTCCACGATGTCGACTCCTCGGTGCTGGCGTTCGAAATCGCGTCCCGCGCCTGCTTCAAGGAAGCAGCGCCCAGGCTCGGCGTGCAGCTGCTCGAGCCGATCATGAAGGTCGAGGTCGTGACGCCTGAAGACTATGTCGGCGGCGTCATCGGCGACCTCAACGGCCGCCGTGGCCAGATCCAGGGCCAGGAAGCGCGTGGCGTGGCTGTCGTCATCAACGCCATGGTGCCTTTGGCCAACATGTTCAAGTACGTCGACAATCTGCGTTCGATGTCGCAGGGCCGCGCCCAGTACACGATGCAGTTCGACCACTACGAACCGGTTCCGACCGCGGTCGCCCAGGAAGTCCAGAAGAAATACGCGTAACTCGAGCGGGTTGCACGAGACCTTAATTTGAGCCCCGCACGGGCAAGCAGGAATGGAGACATCACATGGCAAAAGGTAAATTCGAGCGCACCAAGCCGCATGTGAACATTGGCACGATCGGTCACGTCGATCATGGCAAGACGTCGCTGACGGCGGCGATCACGAAGTATTTTGGCGAATACAAGCGCTATGACCAGATCGACGCGGCGCCGGAAGAGAAGGCGCGCGGCATCACCATTTCGACGGCGCATGTCGAGTACGAGACGGCCAACCGTCACTATGCCCACGTCGACTGCCCCGGCCACGCCGACTATGTGAAGAACATGATCACGGGTGCTGCGCAGATGGACGGCGCGATCCTGGTGGTTTCGGCCGCCGACGGCCCGATGCCGCAGACGCGCGAGCACATCCTGCTTGCCCGCCAGGTCGGCGTGCCCTCGATCGTGGTGTTTTTGAACAAGGTCGACCAGGTCGACGACGCCGAGCTGCTCGAGCTGGTCGAGCTCGAGGTTCGCGAGCTTCTGACCAAGAACGAGTTCCCGGGCGACGACATTCCGATCGTCAAGGGCTCGGCGCTGGCCGCCCTTGAGGACTCCAACAAGACCATCGGCGAGGACGCCATCCGCGAGCTGATGGCTCAGGTCGACGCCTATATCCCGACGCCGGTGCGTCCGCTGGACAAGCCGTTCCTGATGCCGATCGAGGACGTGTTCTCGATCTCGGGCCGCGGCACGGTCGTGACCGGCCGCGTCGAGCGCGGCGTGGTCAAGGTCGGCGAGGAGTTGGAGATCGTCGGCATCCGTCCGACGGCCAAGACCACCTGCACGGGCGTTGAGATGTTCCGCAAGCTGCTCGACCAGGGCCAGGCCGGCGACAACATCGGCGCGCTGCTGCGCGGCATCGACCGCGAGGGCGTTGAGCGCGGCCAGGTTCTGGCCAAGCCGGGTTCGGTGAAGCCGCACAAGAAGTTCACGGCCGAAGCCTACATCCTGACCAAGGACGAGGGTGGCCGTCACACGCCGTTCTTCACCAACTACCGTCCGCAGTTCTACTTCCGCACCACCGACGTGACGGGCATCGTGACGCTGCCGGCCGGCACCGAGATGGTGATGCCTGGCGACAACATCACCGTCGACGTCGAGCTGATCGTGCCGATCGCCATGGAAGAGAAGCTGCGCTTCGCCATCCGTGAAGGCGGCCGCACCGTCGGTGCCGGCATCGTCGTCACCATCAAAGAGTAATTGGACTGAAACGGATCTGTCGCGGGCGCGGGGGCTGCCCGCGCCGCGCCAGAACAAGGAATTGACGCATGAACGGACAGAATATCCGCATCCGCCTTAAGGCGTTTGATCACCGGGTGCTCGACGCCTCGACGCGCGAAATCGTGTCGACCGCCAAGCGCACCGGCGCCAACGTCCGCGGCCCCATTCCGCTGCCGACGCGGATCGAAAAGTTCACGGTCAACCGGTCGCCTCACGTCGACAAGAAGAGCCGCGAGCAGTTCGAGATGCGCACCCACAAGCGGCTGCTCGACATCGTCGATCCGACCCCGCAGACGGTCGATGCTCTGATGAAGCTCGATCTGGCCGCCGGTGTCGACGTCGAGATCAAGCTCTAAGGAACAAGAGGGCGGGGCGACCCGGAACTCTGAAGGAACAAGAGGCGTGGAGGGGCGCTAGCCCCGACAGGGAACTCTAAAGGAATTGAACCGATGCGTTCAGGTGTGATTGCAAAGAAGGTGGGAATGACCCGCATCTACAACGATGCCGGGGAACACGTTCCCGTCACCGTTCTCCAGATGGAGAACTGCCAGGTCGTGGCGCAGCGCACGCAGGAGAAGAACGGCTACACCGCCGTCCAGCTCGGCGTTGGCCTTGCCAAGGTGAAGAACACGTCGAAGGCGATGCGCGGCCATTTCGCTGCCGCCTCCGTCGAGCCGAAGGCGAAGCTCGCCGAGTTCCGCGTCTCCGCCGAGAACATGATCGACGTCGGCGCCGAGCTCACCGTCGAGCACTTCGTCGCCGGCCAGAAGGTCGACGTGACGGGCACCTCGACCGGCAAGGGTTTCCAGGGTGTGATCAAGCGGCACAACATGGGTGGTGGCCGCGCCACGCACGGTAACTCGGTTTCGCACCGCACGCACGGCTCGACCGGTCAGCGCCAGGACCCCGGCAAGGTGTTCAAGGGCAAGAAGATGGCCGGCCACATGGGCGACGTCCGCGTCACCACGCAGAACGTCGAGGTCGTCTCGACCGACGCCGACCGCGGCCTGATCCTGATCCGTGGCGCCGTTCCGGGCGTCAAGGGCGCCTGGATCCTGGTCCGTGACGCGGCCAAGGTTGCGCTGCCGGCCAATGCGCCGAAGCCTGCCGCGATCCGCGCTGCTGCCGCCAAGAACGAAGCCCCGGCCACCGAGGGAGCGGAATAATGGACCTCAAGATTACAACGCTCGGCGGCAAGGACGCCGGCAAGGTGAAACTCTCCGAGGAGATTTTCGGCCTTGATCCGCGCGAGGACATCCTGCAGCGTGTCGTGCGCTGGCAGCTCGCCAAGAAGCAGCAGGGCACGCACAAGGCCAAGGGCCGCGCCGAGATCGCGCGTACCGGCGCCAAGATGTACAAGCAGAAGGGTACGGGCCGCGCCCGTCACCATTCGGCTCGCGCTCCGCAGTTCCGCGGCGGCGGCAAGGCGCATGGCCCGGTCGTGCGCAGCCACGAGCACGAGCTGCCGAAGAAGGTGCGCGCGCTCGGCTTGAAGCATGCTCTCTCGGCCAAGGCCAAGAGCGCTTCGCTGATCATCGTCGACGAGCTGAAGCTGGCCGAAGCCAAGACCAAGGCGCTGGCGGCTAGCCTGGAGACGCTCGGGCTCACCAATGCCCTGGTGATCGGAGGCGCCGAGCTCGACCAGAACTTCAAGCTGGCGGCGACCAACATTCCCAACATCGACGTGCTGCCGATCCAGGGCATCAACGTCTACGACATTCTGCGCCGCGGCACGCTGGTCCTTTCCAAGGCCGCCGTCGAGGCTCTCGAGGAGCGCTTCAAATGACCGACCTTCGTCACTACGACGTGATCGTCTCGCCGGCGATCACTGAAAAGTCGACCATGGCTTCCGAGCAGAACCAGGTCGTCTTCAACGTCGCCAAGAAGGCGTCGAAGCCGGAAATCAAGGCCGCCGTCGAAGCTCTCTTCGGCGTCAAGGTGATGGCCGTGAACACGCTCGTCCGCAAGGGCAAGATCAAGCGCTTCCGCGGCACGGTTGGCCGCCAGGGCGACGTCAAGAAGGCGGTTGTGACGCTGGCCGAAGGCCAGTCGATCGACGTCGCGACGGGTCTCTGAGCAAGGCCGCGAGGACAGGACAATGGCACTCAAGAAATTCAACCCGGTAACGCCGAGCACTCGCCAGCTGGTCATCGTCGACCGCTCGGGTCTCTACAAGGGCAAGCCCGTCAAGGGCCTGACCGAAGGCCTGACCAAGTCGGGCGGCCGCAACAACTACGGCCGCATCACGGCCCGCTTCATCGGCGGCGGTCACAAGCGTTCGTACCGCATCATCGACTTCAAGCGTAAGAAGTACGACGTCGTCGGCACGGTGGAGCGTATCGAATACGATCCGAACCGCACCGCCTTCATCGCGCTGATCAAGTATGACGATGGTGAGCTGTCCTACATCCTGGCGCCGCAGCGTCTGGCTGCCGGCGACAAGATCGTGGCTGGCGAAGCCGTCGACGTGAAGCCGGGCAACGCGATGCCGCTGGCCTCCATGCCGGTCGGCACGATCGTCCACAACATCGAGCTGAAGCCGGGCAAGGGCGGCCAGGTCGCCCGTTCGGCGGGCGGTTACGCCCAGCTCGTCGGCCGCGACCAAGGCATGGCGATCCTGCGTCTGAACTCGGGCGAGCAGCGCGTTGTGCACGGCTCCTGCATGGCCACCGTCGGTGCCGTGTCGAACCCCGACCACGGCAACATCAACGACGGCAAGGCCGGTCGCACGGTGTGGCGCGGCAAGCGCCCGCACAATCGCGGCGTGGCCATGAACCCGGTCGATCATCCCCACGGCGGTGGTGAAGGCCGCACCTCGGGTGGCCGTCATCCGGTTTCGCCCTGGGGCAAGCCGACCAAGGGCAAGAAGACGCGGTCCAACAAGGCGACCGACAAGTTCATCGTGCGCTCGCGCCATCAGCGCAAGAGCTAAGAAGAGGTAACGCCAAGTGACTCGTTCGATTTGGAAAGGCCCCTTCATCGACGGCTACCTTCTCAAGAAGGTGGACAAGGTTCGTGAAGGCGGTCGCAATGAGGTGATCAAGATGTGGAGCCGTCGCTCCACCATCCTGCCGCAGTTCGTCGGCTTCACCTTCGGTGTCTACAACGGCCAGAAGCATGTCCCGGTCTCGGTGAACGAGGACATGGTCGGTCACAAGTTCGGTGAATTCGCTCCGACCCGGACCTATTACGGTCACGGCGCGGATAAGAAGGCGAAGAGGAAGTAAATCATGGGCAAGGCCAAAGCTCCGCGTAGGCTTGCTGACAACGAAGCGCGCGCCGTGTTGCGCACGATCCGTATCAGCCCGCAGAAGCTGAACCTGGTTGCCGCGCTGATCCGCGGCAAGAAGGTCGCGACAGCGCTTTCCGACCTCGAATTCTCGGCCAAGCGGATTTCCGGCACGGTCAAGAAGACGCTGGAATCGGCGATCGCCAACGCGGAAAACAACCACGACCTCGACGTCGATTCACTGATCGTATCGGAAGCCTATGTCGGCAAGTCGATCGTCATGAAGCGGTTCCACGCTCGTGGCCGTGGTCGCGCCAGCCGTATCGAAAAGCCGTTCTCGCACCTCACGATCGTCGTTCGTGAAGTCGAGGAAAAAGGGGAGGCCGCATAATGGGCCAGAAAGTCAATCCGATCGGGCTGCGTCTCGGCATCAACCGCACCTGGGATTCGCGCTGGTTCGCGAACACCGGCGAGTACGGCCAACTGCTGCATGAGGACATCAAGATCCGCAAATACCTTGAGAAGGAACTCAAGCAGGCCGCGATCTCCAAGGTCGTGATCGAGCGTCCGCACAAGAAGTGCCGCGTCACCATCCATGCCGCGCGTCCGGGCCTGATCATCGGCAAGAAGGGCGCCGACATCGAGAAGCTCCGCAAGAAGCTGATGGAGATGACGAAGTCCGAGACGCACCTCAACATCGTTGAAGTGCGCAAGCCGGAAATCGACGCCACCCTGATCGCCCAGTCGATCGCCCAGCAGCTCGAGCGCCGCATCGCGTTCCGTCGTGCCATGAAGCGTGCTGTTCAGTCGGCCATGCGTCTCGGCGCCGAAGGCATCCGCATCAACTGCTCGGGCCGTCTCGGCGGCGCCGAAATCGCGCGCATGGAGTGGTACCGCGAAGGCCGCGTGCCGCTGCACACGCTGCGCGCCGACGTCGACTACGGCGTTGCCGAGGCGAACACGGCCTACGGCATCTGCGGCGTCAAGGTGTGGGTATTCAAGGGCGAGATCCTCGAGCACGACCCGATGGCCTCCGAGCGTCGCGCCACGGAAGGCGATCATGCAGGTGCCGCTGGCGAGCGCGAGCGCGGTCGCCGTCGCGAGAACGCCTGAGACATTTGAGAATTTGGAGTTAGAACGATGCTGCAGCCAAAGCGCACAAAGTTCCGCAAGCAGTTCAAGGGCCGTATCCACGGTACCGCCAAGGGCGGCACCAACCTGGATTTCGGCGGTTTCGGACTGAAGGCGCTTGAGCCGAACCGCGTCACCGCGCGCGAGATCGAGGCGGCCCGCCGCGCGATCACCCGCGAGATGAAGCGCGCCGGCCGCGTCTGGATCCGGGTTTTCCCGGATCTGCCGGTCACCTCGAAGCCGACCGAAGTGCGCATGGGTAAGGGCAAGGGCGCCGTCGACTATTGGGCGGCGCGCGTCAAGCCTGGTCGCATCATGTTCGAGATCGACGGCGTCAGCGAGGAGACCGCGCGTGAGGCGCTGCGCCTCGGCGCCGCCAAGCTCTCGGTCAAGACGCGCTTCGTACAGCGCATCGCAGAATAAGGACGGGCGATCATGAAAGCCGAAGACATCCGGACCAAGACCCAGGATCAGCTGACCGACGATCTGGCCGCCCTCAAGAAGGAGCAGTTCAACCTGCGCTTCCAGAAGGCCACCGGCCAGCTCGAGAAGACCGCGCGCGTGAAGCAGGTCCGCAGGGACATCGCGCGCATCAAGACCATCGCCGCGGAAAAAGCCGCGGCCAAGAAGGCTTAAGGACGAGAACCATGCCAAAGCGCATCCTGCAGGGCACTGTCGTCAGCGACAAGAACGAGAAGACGGTTGTCGTCAAGGTCGAGCGGCGCTTCACGCATCCCGTGATGAAGAAGACCGTGCGCCTGACCAAGAAGTACAAGGCGCATGACGAGAACAACGCCCACAAGGTCGGCGACCAGGTGTTCATCCAGGAATCGAAGCCGATCTCCAAGGACAAGCGCTGGATCGTCGTCACTTCGGATCAGGCTTGATCCGGGCGAACGAAACGAATTTTGGACAGACCGGGGAAGGGGTGTCGAACCCGTCCCGTTAGAAAAGAAGAAGGCGGCCAGTCATGATTCAGATGCAAACAAACCTCGACGTCGCGGACAACTCCGGCGCCCGTCGTGTCATGTGCATCAAGGTGCTGGGCGGCTCGAAGCGGAAGTATGCCTCCGTCGGTGACATCATCGTGGTGTCGATCAAGGAAGCCATCCCGCGCGGCCGCGTGAAGAAGGGCGATGTGATGAAGGCGGTCGTGGTTCGCACGGCCAAGGACATCCGCCGCCCGGACGGCAGCGTGATCCGTTTCGACAAGAACGCGGCCGTTCTCGTCGACAACAAGAAAGAGCCGATCGGCACGCGTATCTTCGGGCCGGTTCCGCGCGAGCTTCGCGCCAAGAACCACATGAAGATCATCTCGCTCGCGCCTGAAGTGCTGTAAGGAGCCGGACCAATGCAAAAGATCAGAAAAGGCGACAAGGTTGTCGTGCTTGCCGGCAAGGACAAGGGCCGTTCGGGCGAAGTCCTGTCGGTGCAGCCGAAAGAAGACACCGCGGTCGTTCGCGGCGTGAACCTCATCCGCCGTCACCAGAAGCAGACCCAGTCCCAAGAGGGCGGGATCATCACCAAGGAAGCGCCGATCCACCTGTCGAATATCGCGCTGGCCGACCCCAAGGACGGCAAGCCGACCCGCGTCGGCTTCACCATCCAGAAGGACGGCAAGAAGGTGCGCGTCGCCAAGCGTTCGGGAGAAGTCATCAATGGCTAAGGCTGAAACCAAGCAGGCGGCTGCCAAGAACGAGCCGCGCCTCAAGAAGGTCTACAACGAGACCATCCGCAAGGCGCTGCAGGAGCAGTTCGGCTATGACAACGACATGCAGGTTCCGCGCCTGGACAAAATCGTGCTGAACATGGGCGTCGGCGAGGCGACCGGCGATTCGAAGAAGCCCTCGGTCGCGGCCGAAGACCTCGCGCTGATCGCCGGCCAGAAGGCCGTCGTCACCCGGGCCCGCAACTCGATTGCCGGTTTCAAGGTGCGCGAGAACATGCCGATCGGCGCCAAAGTCACGCTGCGCAAGGAACGCATGTACGAGTTCCTCGACCGTCTCGTGAACATCGCGCTGCCGCGCGTCCGCGACTTCCGCGGACTGAACCCGAAGAGCTTTGACGGCCGTGGCAACTACGCCATGGGCATCAAGGAGCACATCGTGTTCCCGGAGATCAACTACGACAAGGTTGATCAGGTCTGGGGCATGGACGTCATCGTTTGTACGACGGCGAAGACGGACGACGAGGCCAGGGCGCTGCTCAAGGCCTTCAACTTCCCCTTCCGCCAGTAACGGCAGCGAAAAAGGAAAAATCTGAAATGGCAAAGACCAGCTCAGTCGAGAAGAACAACCGGCGCCGCAAGCTCGCCGGCCAGTACGCCGCCAAGCGCAAGGCGCTCAAGGAAATCGTCATGGATCAGTCCAAGCCGATGGAAGAGCGTTTCCGCGCCCAGTTGAAGCTTTCGGCGCTGCCGCGCAACTCGGCCAAGATCCGTATCCGCAACCGCTGCGAAGTCACCGGCCGTCCGCGCGCCTACTATCGCAAGCTCAAGCTTTCGCGTATCGCGCTTCGCGATCTGGGCAACAACGGCCAGATCCCGGGCCTGGTCAAGTCGAGCTGGTAAGGAGACACTGAGATGTCATTGAGCGATCCTCTCGGCGATATGCTGACCCGCATCCGCAACGCTTACGGCCGCAAGAAGTCGAGCGTCTCGACCCCGGCCTCGCGTCTGCGCGCCCGCGTCCTCGAAGTGCTGAAGTCGGAAGGCTATATCCGCGACTACAGCCAGACCGACTTCGATAACGGCAAGTCGGAAATCGAGATTGAGCTGAAGTATTTCGACGGCGCGCCGGTCGTGCGCGAGATCGAGCGCGTCTCGAAGCCAGGCCGCCGCGTCTATGTCTCGGCCAAGTCGATCCCGCACGTCGCCAACGGTCTCGGCATCGCCATCCTTTCGACGCCGAAGGGCGTCATGGCCGATCACGAAGCACGCGAGCAGAATGTCGGCGGCGAGATCCTCTGCCAGATATTCTAGGGGTGAATGGTCAATGGTGAATAGTGAAAGGTGAAACTGCCCGGAACGTCGTCCGCGCTATTCACCATTTTACCATTCACCATTCACAGCAGTTAAGGAAAGAAGGAGACAACAATGTCTCGTATCGGAAAAAAACCCGTTTCGCTGCCGCAGGGCGTGACCGCGACCGTTAACGGCCAGACCGTGACGGCGAAGGGCCCCAAGGGCGAGCTGAAGTTCGTGGTGAACGACGAAGTGCTGGTCAAGATGGAAGGCAGCGAGATCGCTGTCGAGCCGCGCGACCAGTCGAAGACCGCCCGCTCCAAGTGGGGCATGTCGCGCACGCAGATCGTCAACATCCTGCAGGGCGTGAAGGACGGCTTCGAAAAGAAGCTCGAGATCACGGGCGTCGGCTATCGTGCCGCCATGCAGGGCAAGAACCTGCAGCTGGCGCTCGGCTTCAGCCACGACGTGGTCTATGAGACGCCGCAGGGCATCACGATCTCGGTGCCGAAGCCGACCGAAATCACGGTCTCCGGCATCGACAAGCAGCAGGTCGGCCAGGTCGCCGCCGAGATCCGCGAATATCGCGGTCCGGAGCCCTACAAGGGCAAGGGCGTGCGCTACGCCGACGAGCGGATCGTCCGCAAGGAAGGCAAGAAGAAGTAACAGGCTTGGCCCTGAAAAGTTTGCAGACTTTTCGGAAGGGACCAAACCAGACAAGTGTAACGCCGCGGGGCGCGACCGCGGGAGGCATTGGCCTGCCGCACAGGGTTGCCCCCGTTTTCTGAAGGCAAGGAACTGACATTATGGCAAGCCCGAAAGAGACCACTCAACGCCGCGCGCAGCGCGTGCGCCGCCAGCTGAAGAAGGTCGCCGGCGAACGCCCGCGCCTCTCGGTGCACCGCACCTCGAAGCATATCTACGTCCAGGTCATCGACGATGCGAAGGGTCACACGCTGGCCGCCGCCTCGACGCTGGAGAAGGACCTCAAGGGGTCGCTCAAGACCGGCGCCGACACCGCTGCCGCCGCCGCCGTCGGCAAGCTGATTGCCGAGCGCGCTTCGAAGGCCGGCGTCAAGGAAGTCGTCTTCGACCGTGGCCCGTATATCTATCACGGCCGCGTCAAGGCGCTGGCCGAGGCTGCCCGCGAGGGTGGGCTCAGCTTCTGATTTTTCACCGCCGGCGACCCAAGGTGGCGCCGGCATTTCAGCAACCCGTGCTTCCGGAAAAGAACAAGGACTAGGATATGGCACAGGAACGTAGGGAAGGCGGCCGCGGCCGCGAGCGTGAGCGCGAAGAGCGCGACGACGGCTTCGTCGACAAGCTCGTCCACATCAACCGCGTCGCCAAGGTGGTGAAGGGCGGCCGTCGTTTCGGCTTTGCCGCTCTCGTCGTCGTCGGCGACCAGAAAGGCCGCGTCGGCTTCGGCCACGGCAAGGCCCGCGAAGTGCCGGAGGCGATCCGCAAGGCGACCGAGTCGGCCAAGCGCGACATGATCTTCGTGCCGCTGCGCTCTGGCCGCACGCTGCATCACGACGTCGAGGGCCGCTGGGGCGCCGGACGCGTTCTGCTGCGCGCCGCCAAGCAGGGTACCGGCATCATCGCGGGCGGCCCGATGCGCGCCGTCTTCGAGACGCTCGGCATGCATGACGTGGTCGCCAAGTCGATGGGTTCGTCGAACCCCTACAACATGGTTCGCGCCACCTTCGACGCGCTGAAGAGCCAGATGCATCCGAAGGATGTGGCCGCCGCGCGCGGCATCAAGTACTCGACCCTTCAGGCCCGCCGCGGCACCGCCGTCGCGGCTGAAGAATAGTCGACGCTGACCAGGGATTTCGACCATGGCCAAGAAAGCTACCAAGACCATCACCGTCGAGCAGATCGGTTCGCCGATCCGCCGGCCGAAGGAGCAGCGCGCGACGCTGGTCGGCCTCGGCCTCAACAAGATGCACAAGCGGCGCACGCTGGAAGACACCCCTTCCGTGCGCGGCATGATCGCCGCCGTCCAGCATCTCGTCCGCGTCGTGGACGAGGCCTGAACGGAACCGCAGGAGAAGAAAGATGAAACTCAACGATCTGCGTGACAAGGACGGCGCCACGCATTCCAGGAAGCGCCTCGGTCGTGGCATCGGCTCCGGCTCGGGCAAGACCGCCGGTCGCGGCGTCAAGGGCCAGAAGGCGCGCTCCGGCGTCGCCATCAACGGCTTCGAGGGTGGCCAGATGCCGCTCTACCGTCGCCTGCCGAAGCGCGGCTTCAACAACCTGTTCGGCAAGAGCTTCACCGTCGTGTCGCTCGCTCGTATCCAGGCTGCCGTCGACGCCAAGAAGCTCGACGCCAAGGAGACCGTCACGGCCGAGGCCTTGATTGCCGCCGGCGTCATTCGCCGCGCCAAGGACGGCGTGCGCGTGCTCTCCGACGGCGAGCTCAAGGCCAAGCTCAGCTTCGACGTCGCCGGCGCCTCCAAGGCGGCGATCGAGAAGATCGAGAAGGCCGGCGGTTCGGTGAAGCTGCCGGAAGCGGCCGCCGCCGAGTAACGGCGATTTGAAGCGCGGCCGGCCGGAATGACTTCGTTTTTGCCGCCCACCCGCGCTCTGATCTGATCAATTAGGCGGCCGCGTCAACGCGGCCGCTTGCATGTTGACGGTCCGGGGCTTATCTCGTGAGCTTCGGTGACACGCGCCGCCTGAGCTGCGGGCATCGAGCGTGACCTAGCGGAGAATCAGGCATGGCTTCGGCTGCTGAACAACTAGCCTCCAATCTGAATTTTGCGGCCTTCGCCAAGGCCGAGGATCTGAAGAAGCGCATCTGGTTCACCATCGGCGCGCTGCTCGTTTACCGCCTCGGCACCTACATCCCGCTTCCCGGTATCAATCCCGACGCTTTCGCGCACGCCTTCTCCTCGCAGAGCAAGGGCGTGCTCGGCATGTTCAACATGTTTGCCGGCGGCGCCGTGCAGCGCATGGCGATCTTCGCGCTCGGCATCATGCCCTACATCTCCGCCTCCATCATCATGCAGCTGATGACCTCGGTCATCCCGTCGCTGGAATCGTTGAAGAAGGAAGGCGAGCAGGGCCGCAAGATCATCAACCAGTACACGCGCTACGGCACCGTGCTGCTTGCCCTGGTGCAGGCCTACGGCATTTCGATCGGCCTCGAGGGCGGCAACGGCATCGTCAACGATCCGGGCATGTTCTTCCGCATCTCGACCGTCGTGACGCTGGTCGGCGGCACCATGTTCCTGATGTGGCTCGGCGAGCAGATCACCGCGCGCGGCATCGGCAACGGCATTTCGCTGATCATCTTCTCTGGCATCGTCGCCGGCCTCCCGCGCGCCATTTCCGGCACGCTGGAACTCGGCCGCACCGGTGCGCTGTCCACGAGCCTCATTCTGGCGATCATCGTGCTCGCCGTCGTCGTCATCGGCGTGATTGTCTTCTTCGAGCGCGCCCAGCGTCGCCTGCTCATCCAGTATCCAAAGCGGCAGGTCGGCAACCGCATGTTCCAGGGCGATACCTCGCACCTGCCGCTGAAGCTCAACACCTCGGGCGTCATCCCGCCGATCTTCGCGTCCTCGCTGCTGCTTCTGCCGGCAACGGTCGCCGGCTTCTCGCAGACGACGAACCTGCCGGCCTGGGCTAGCACGGTTCTGGCCTCTCTCGGTCACGGCCAGCCGCTCTACATGGCGTTCTACGCCGCGATGATCATCTTCTTTGCCTTCTTCTACACGGCGATCGTCTTCAACCCGAAGGACACGGCCGACCAGCTCAAGAAGCATTCCGGCTTCATCCCCGGCTATCGGCCGGGTGAGCGCACCGCCGAATATATCGACTATGTTCTGACGCGTATCACCGTCATCGGCGCCGTCTACCTGGTGCTGGTGTGTCTGCTGCCTGAGTTCCTGATTTCAGCGACTGGCGTACCTTTCTACCTCGGTGGCACATCGCTTCTGATCGTGGTCAGTGTCACGCTCGACACGGTGGCGCAGATTCAGGGTCACCTGATCGCGCACCAGTATGAGGGCCTGATCAAGAAGTCGAAGTTGCGCGGGGGGAAGAGGAGCAGATGAGGCTGATATTGCTTGGGCCGCCAGGAGCGGGCAAGGGGACACAAGCACAGAGACTGGTAGAGAAACACGGCATACCCCAGCTTTCGACGGGTGACATGCTGCGTGCCGCCGTCCAGGCCGGAACCGAGGTCGGCAAGCGGGCCAAGGCGGTAATGGATGCCGGCGAGCTGGTGTCGGACGCGATCGTGAATGCGATCGTCGCCGAGCGGATCGACCAGCCCGATTGCGCCAGAGGCTTCATCCTCGACGGATATCCGCGCACGCTGGTGCAGGCCGACGCCGTGGAAGCCATGCTTTCGGAACGCAACATCGCGCTGGACAGCGTCATCGAACTCGTCGTCGACGACAAGGCGCTGGTCGGGCGCGTCGTCAAGCGAGCCGAGGATGCCAAGGCCGCCGGCCAGCCGGTGCGCAAGGACGATAACCCGGCTGTGTTCGAGGAGCGCCTGCGCGAATATTACAAGAAGACGGCGCCGCTGACCGGTTACTATTATGCCAAAGGCAGGCTGAAGACCGTCGACGGCATGGCCAGCATCGACGCTGTGACCGCGGAGATCGAGGGCGTGCTCGCGGCGACGGCGAAGTAGGTCGTTACGACAAGTAAAGATTGCGCTTGACGAGAGGGGGCCGTTGGGGTATGGCGGCCCGTCTTCCTGTCAGGCATGGACTTTGCCTGCCCGCAAGGGCAGGGCAATCGTTTTGAACCAGGAAACTCCCGCAAGGGCCGGCCTCCACCGGACGCGGGGCAACTTAGATCGCGCCGGCTTGTCCGGCCCATATGGAGATGAGAAGAAATGGCTCGTATAGCCGGCGTCAACATTCCGACCAACAAGCGCGTCGTCATCGCGCTTCAGTATATTCACGGCATCGGCAAGAAGTTTGCCCAGGAGATCGTCGACAAGGTCGGCATCCCGGCGGACCGCCGCGTCAATCAGCTGACCGACGCGGAAGTGCTGCAGATCCGCGAGACGATCGACCGCGACTACCAGGTCGAAGGCGACCTGCGTCGCGAAGTCTCGATGAACATCAAGCGGCTCATGGACCTCGGCTGCTACCGCGGCCTGCGTCACCGCCGCTCGCTGCCGGTACGCGGTCAGCGCACGCACACCAATGCGCGCACCCGCAAGGGCCCGGCCAAGGCGATCGCCGGCAAGAAGAAGTAATTGGTGAACGGTCAGTGGTGAATGGTGAATGGCACTTTTGCCCATTCACCACTTCACTATTCACCATTCACTTCAAAGGTGGAGCCGCTGGCATTACGGCGGTGTAGAGATCAACTGAAAGGACTACCATGGCCAAGGAAGCCGCTCGTGTTCGCCGCCGCGAACGCAAGAACATCTCGTCGGGCGTTGCCCACGTCAATTCAACCTTCAACAACACGATGATCACCATCACCGACGCGCAGGGCAATTCGATTGCTTGGTCGTCGGCCGGCGCCCAGGGCTTCAAGGGTTCGCGCAAGTCGACCCCGTTCGCCGCCCAGATGGCCGCCGAGGACGTCGCCAAGAAGGCCCAGGAACACGGCATGCGCATGCTCGAGGTCGAGGTCTGCGGACCCGGCTCCGGCCGCGAATCGGCGCTGCGCGCCCTGCAGGCAGCCGGCTTCACCATCACCTCGATCCGTGATGTGACGCCGATCCCGCACAATGGCTGCCGCCCGCGCAAGAAGCGCCGCGTCTAATATTTCAGAATGCCGCGTGAGCGCTTGGGCGTTCCTCCGCGGCAATTCCAGGCTGCCCGCCACGATTGGATGGTGGCGGGTCAAAGGAAGGAAGACACCATGATCCAGAAAAACTGGCAGGAACTGATCAAGCCGAACAAGATCGAGTTCTCGTCGAAGAAGAAGACGCTGACCACGCTGGTGGCCGAGCCGCTCGAGCGCGGGTTCGGCCTCACTCTCGGCAACGCGCTGCGGCGTGTGCTTCTGTCTTCGCTGCGCGGCGCGGCCGTCACCGCCGTGCAGATCGACGGCGTGCTGCATGAATTCTCGTCCATCGCCGGCGTGCGCGAGGACGTGACCGACATCGTGCTCAACATCAAGGAAATCGCCATCCGCATGGAAGGCGACGGCCCCAAGCGCATGGTCGTGCGCAAGCAGGGCCCGGGCGCCGTGCTCGCCGGCGACATTCAGACGGTCGGCGACGTCGAGATTCTCAACCCCGACCACGTGATCTGCACGCTGGACGAGGGCGCGGAGATCCGCATGGAGTTCACCGTCGACACCGGCAAGGGCTACGTGCCTGCCGAGCGCAACCGCGCCGAGGACGCGCCGATCGGCCTTATCCCGGTCGACAGCCTCTACTCGCCGGTCAAGAAGGTCTCCTACAAGGTCGAGAACACCCGCGAGGGCCAGGTGCTCGACTATGACAAGCTGACCATGACCATCGAGACCGACGGTTCGATCTCGGGCGAGGACGCCGTGGCTTTCGCCGCCCGCATCCTGCAGGACCAGCTCAGCCTGTTCGTCAACTTCGACGAGCCGCAGAAGGAAGTCGCCACCGAGGCCGTCACCGAGCTCGCCTTCAATCCGGCGCTGCTCAAGAAGGTCGACGAGCTCGAGCTTTCGGTGCGTTCGGCCAACTGCCTGAAGAACGACAACATCGTCTATATCGGCGACCTGATCCAGAAAACCGAAGCCGAGATGCTGCGCACCCCGAACTTCGGCCGCAAGTCGCTGAACGAGATCAAGGAAGTGCTGGCGGCCATGGGCCTCCATCTCGGCATGGAAGTGCCGGACTGGCCGCCGGAAAACATCGAAGACCTCGCCAAGCGTTACGAAGACCAATATTGAGCATGAATTCCAAGGATCGGCGGCGCGAGCCGCTCGATCCGACGGTCATGCGGAAAACCATCAGAGGCCGTGGCCTCTTGAACAACTGAAGAAGGAGAAGAGCCATGCGCCACGGTTTCAAAGGCCGTCGCTTCGCCCGCAGCGTAAGCCACCGCAAGTCGATGTTCGCCAACCTCGCCGTGTCTCTGATCGAGCACGAGCAGATCGTCACCACCCTGCCGAAGGCGAAGGATCTGCGTCCGATCGTCGAGAAGCTGGTGACGCTCGGCAAGCGAGGCGACCTGCACGCCCGCCGCCAGGTGATCGCGCAGATCGGCAATGAGGGCGTCGTCACGCGCCTGTTCGAGACCATCGCCCCGCGCTACGCCACCCGCAACGGCGGCTACCTGCGCATCATGAAGGCGGGCTTCCGCAAGGGCGACAACGCCGCGATGGCGGTCATCGAATTCGTCGACCGCGACACCTCGGCCAAGGGCGCTGCCGACCGCGCCCGCCTCGAGGCCGAAGGCGGCAATGAGGAAGCCGCGGCTGCGTAAGGCCCCGGCTTAGGAAGAGATTGCGAGGGGCCTGCGGGCCCCTTTTGCATTTTGAGAGCCGAGCTTCGGCGCGAGCGGATTTTCGCACGCAAGCTAATGCTTTTGCGCGACAAGTGCCGGATTTCCGTGCATTAGCCTTTCATTCTGCACAATCGTCGGGACAATGGCGCCTGATCTGGAGGATTCGGAATGCATCTCAAACGGCTGTTTCTCATTGCAGTTTGCGCGCTTGCCGCTTTCGCTGCGGCACCTGGCGTCAAACACGCATTGGCCGAGGACGCCGCCAAGCCGGCCGATCCCGGCCTCTCCGATGTGCTGACTGATCTGTTGCATGGCGTCGAAGGCGAGAACGCCACCTCCGGTCCCGACAAGCGAGTGCCCTTCGGTCGCGAGGAGGTGCAGCTTTCCTTCGCGCCGCTGGTCAAGCAGACGGCGCCGGCCGTGGTCAATGTCTATGCCTCGCAGACCGCGAAAGTGACCTCTCCCTTCGAGGGCGATCCCTTCTTCGAGGAATTCTTCGGCCGCGCCCAGCCACGCGCGCAGTCCTCGCTGGGCTCCGGCGTGCTGGTCGATCCGAGCGGCGTCATCGTCACCAACTACCATGTCATCAAGGACGCCGACGAGGTGAAGGTCGCGACCGCCGATGGGCGCGAGTTCACCAGCAAGGTCATGCTCAAGGACGAGACGCTCGACCTCGCCGTGCTCAAGATCGCGGCCGACAAGCCGTTCCCGGTTATCGCCATCGGTGATTCCGATGCGCTCGAGGTTGGCGACCTAGTGCTCGCCATCGGCAATCCCTTCGGCGTCGGCCAGACCACCACCAGCGGCATTGTCTCGGCGCTTGCCCGCAGCCATATCGGCGTCTCGGATTCAGGCTACTTCATCCAGACCGACGCCGCCATCAACCCCGGCAATTCGGGCGGCGCGCTGATCAACATGGGCGGCCAGCTGGTCGGCATCAACACGGCCATCTATAGCCGCAGCGGCGGCTCGATCGGCATCGGCTTTGCCATCCCGTCGAACATGGTTCGCGCCTTCGCCGACGCCGCCAAGGCCGGGCTCGATTTTTTTGAGCGGCCCTATATCGGCGCCGAATTCGAGCTGGTGACGCCGCAGATCGCCGAATCGCTCGGCATGGAGAAGCCGACCGGCGCGCTGGTCTCGTCGGTCGATGCGGCGGGACCCGCCGGCAAGGCCGGACTCAAGCCTGGCGACGTCGTGCTGTCGCTCAACAACACACCCGTCGAAGGCATCGAGGCGCTGGACTACCGCATGGCGACGCTGTCGATCGGCACCAAGGCCACCTTCGCAGTGCTGAGCAAGGGCAAGCAGGCGACGCTGGAAATTGCGCTGGAGCGCGCGCCGGAAGGCGCCAAGCCGACCGAGGTGACGTTGCATGGCCGCAGCCCCTTCGCCGGCGCCAAAGTGGCGGAGCTGTCGCCGCGGCTCGCGCAGCGTCTTGGCTTGCGCACCGATTTGAAGGGCGTCACCGTGATCGACATTAACCGCGATTCACCGGCCGCCGATTTCGGCTTTCAGCCCGGCGATATCGTGCGCGAGGTGAACGGCACGAGCATCGACACCGCGGCAACGTTGGCACAGATTGCTCAGCAGGATACGCGCTGGTGGCGCTTTACCGTCGAACGTGGCGGGCAGACACTGCGCCAAGTGTTGCGTTATTGAGGTGATCTTCCCATTTCTGAAGATCGCGCTCCAACAAAAAGACAAGCATGGCCGATCTGTTCAGTTCCGATGAACCGGAGAAAGCGCCGCCCGGCCGGCCGCTTGCCGACCGGCTGCGTCCGAAGAACCTTGGCGAGGTCGTCGGCCAGGAGCACCTGACCGGTCCCGACGGCGCGCTGACGCGGCTGATCAATTCCGGCACGCTCGGCTCGATGATCTTCTGGGGCCCGCCCGGCACCGGCAAGACCACGGTGGCGCGGCTGCTCGCCGGCGAAACCCATCTTGCCTTCGAGCAGATATCGGCGGTGTTTTCCGGCGTCGCCGACCTGAAGAAAGTGTTCGAGGCGGCGAAGCTGCGCCGCGCCAATGGCCGCCAGACGCTGCTTTTCGTCGACGAGATCCATCGCTTCAATCGCGCCCAGCAGGACGGCTTTTTGCCCGTCATGGAAGACGGCACAGTGGTGCTGGTCGGCGCGACCACCGAGAACCCGTCCTTCGAGCTGAACGCCGCGCTTTTGTCTCGCGCGCGCGTGCTGGTGTTCCGTTCCCTTGGCGAGGAGAGCATCGCCAAGCTCCTGGCGCGAGCCGAGGAGGCAGAGGGCAGGGCGCTGCCGCTCGACGACGAGGCGCGGGCCATGCTGATCCGTATGAGCGACGGCGACGGCCGCGCCTCGCTGACGCTGGCCGAGGAAGTCTGGCGCGCCGCCAAGCCCGGCGAGGTGTTCGCTCCGGAGGGCCTGCAGCGCGTCATCCAGCGCCGCGCGCCGATCTACGACAAAGGCCAGGACGGCCATTACAACCTGATCTCGGCGCTGCACAAATCGGTGCGCGGTTCGGACCCGGACGCTGCGCTCTATTACCTTGCCCGCATGTTCGATGCGGGTGAGGATCCGCTCTATCTCGGTCGCCGGCTGGTGCGCATGGCGGTGGAGGATATCGGCCTGGCCGATCCGCAGGCGCTGGTCATCGCCAATGCCGCCAAGGATGCCTATGACTATCTCGGCTCTCCCGAGGGCGAGCTCGCCTTCGCCGAGGCCGCCGTCTATCTCGCCACCGCGCCCAAGTCGAACGCCGTCTACACCGCGTTCAAGGCAGCGACACAAGCGGCCAAGGAGTTCGGCTCGCTGCTGCCGCCCAAACATATCCTCAACGCGCCGACAAAGCTGATGAAGGAAGAGGATTACGGCGCCGGCTACCGTTACGACCATGACGAGCCGGATGCCTTTTCCGGTCAGGATTATTTCCCGGAAAAGATGGGCCGCCGCACCTTCTACGATCCGCCCGAGCGTGGTTTCGAACGCGATATCAGGAAGCGGCTGGAATACTGGGCAAAGCTGCGCAAAGAGCGGGAGTAGCGGCCGGCCCGGCACTTCGCCGCTCGATGATCAAAGTCGAAATGCCGGTGCAATCGTGAGCGGGCAAACCTGAACCAGATTGTGCGGCAATGGGAAAAATCCTATTAAGGCGCACGGCTGGCGGGGTCGCCGTGATTTGGCTCATGCGAACAGGATCGCGCTCCCGCGCGAAAGACTATGACAAAGCAAACCGTTAAGACCATTCGTAAGGCTGCGATCGCAGTCCTGCTGCTTGCGCTCGGCTTCTACTTCATCCCGATCCTGACGGCGATCTTCATCGTCTGCGGCCTGATCGACGTCATGCGCAACGACGAGAAGAACTGGAAGCTATTCGACCGCTATTTCCTCGGCAATGGCCTGTTCACCTGGCTGCTCTCGCCGTTCAACCTGATCGTCGATCTTCTGTGCTACCGCAATCCGGGCGTCTGGAAACCCGAGCAGTTCCCGGAAGACTATCAGCGCGAGATCAACGAGGTGCTGGGCGTCTTCAAGGCGCGCAAGGAAGAGATCATCGCCGACATCGACGCCAATTTCGGCACCGGCAGGCGCGGCATGTATGTCTATCAGTGGTACGGCAAGCACAAGATCGACAATGTCCCCGAATTCAACAAGGACTTCAAATACATCAAGACGATCGCCGTCTCGGTCTTCAGCGGCCGTGAATCGACCTCGTGGCATTTCGGGCCGCTGCGGCTCAGCCTGCGCATTCTATACAATCTGATCCCGGTGAAGGCTGAGATCTTCGTCCAGTGCGGCAGCAAGAAGAACTACTGGTACGACAATCCGCTGTTCATCTTCGACGACACGCTGTTCCACCGCTCGGTTAATGAATATGACGGACGCCGCTACTGCGTCTTCGTCGATATCATCCGTCCGTCTCCGTTCCCGGGTTTGATCGCTGGGCTGCTTGCCATCGTCTCGGTCAGTGTCGAGCGCATCAATTCCGTCTTCTACAAGAACTGGAAGATGATCGGTTCGTCCAAGCCGAAGAAGGCTGCCGCCAACTGATCGCAAGCGGAACCGAAGGTTGGACCATCACTCGATCTGGCTCGTCTTAAACCAACGTCTTATGGCGCGGGCAGAGCGGGACCGTTAGGACTCCAGAGCAATCCTGCGAAAATTCGGAGGGGTTTTCCGTCCGCAATTGCGCAAAATCAAAGATCTGTGCGGCCAGCCCTGTTATCGAATAGCTGAACCGCTTTGGTGTCGGAGATGTTCTTGCGAGCATAACGACGGAGCGGAAGGAGGTTCCGCTCGCCGGGAGGATTAGGGTGATCGGACGGCAATCAGCCGTGCATGCGGATTTGGTCCAGGCCTCGATCGCGAAAAGCGACGCGGCCCATTCGGCGCTGGTCGCATCATGGCGGCGCTCCCTGCAATTGCATCACCTTGATCCCGCGGAGCGCAAGGCGCCCAGGCGGTTGACCGAAGGCGAGCTGAGAGGGGCCCGGCAGCGCATGGAGCAAATGATCCGCGCCGCCGAGACAAGCCTCAACCGCCTCTACCTCGCCGTCGGCGGTGTTGGCTGTTGCGTGATGCTGGCCGACCGCGACGGCATTCCCCTCGAGCGCAGGGGCGCCGTTGCCGATGACGAGACCTTCGACGAATGGGGCCTGTGGACCGGCACGGTCTGGAGCGAGGAGAGCGAGGGCACCAACGGGATCGGTACCTGCATTGCCGACCAGCGGGCTCTCACCATTCATCGCGACCAGCACTTCTTTTCCCGCAACACGCTGCTCAGTTGCACGACGGCGCCGGTCTATGATCACGAAGGCAATCTGGCGGCGGCGCTCGACGTGTCGTCTTGCCGGGCGGATCTGACGGAGGGTTTCGTTCAGCTCATAGCCGTCGCCGTGGGCGATGCCGCGCGTCGCATCGAGGCCGAGAATTTCCGCATGGTCTTTTCAGGTGCCCGCATTCTGTTGGCCCCGGCCGCCGAGCGCACCGCCGGCGCGCTCATTGCGGTCGATTCGGACGATCTGGTGATCGGCGCGACGCGCAACGCGCGCCTGGCGTTCGGCATAACGCGCGAAGTCCTGGCCAAGGGGCTGCTGGCAGCCGATATCCTCGGCGACACGCCAGGCGCGAGCGAAGATTTCGACGATGCCGAACGCGGCGTGCTGCAGCGGGCGCTGGCACGCGCCGGCGGCAACGTCTCGGCGGCGGCGCAAAGCCTCGGCATCTCGCGCGCGACGCTGCATCGTAAGCTTGCCCGCTTCGCCATCCGCCGCCCGCATTGATTTCCTGATGTGACCCTGTCGCAGTTCTGCGACACTCGGCGGCCGCGATCGTCTCTCTCCGGGCTGACAAGCCGAAGCTTATCCACGACCTTTCTCCTGACGCGCCGCATCTCGCGGCGTGCTTCTTTGGGAGGAAGTCATGAACAAGGTAGAATTTTCGCGCACAGCCAAGGTTCCTTTCGCCAAGCGTTACGACAACTTCATCGGCGGCAAGTGGACGGCGCCTCACTCCGGCAAATATTTCGAGAACATCTCGCCGGTCACAGGGCGGCCCTTGTGTGAAATCGCCCGCTCGGGCGCGACGGACATCGAGGCGGCGCTCGATGCCGCGCACAAGGCCAAGGATGCCTGGGGCAAGACCAGCCCGGCGGAGCGCGCGCTGATCCTCCATCGCATCGCCGATCGCATGGAAGAGAATCTCGACCTGCTGGCGCTCGCCGAAACTTGGGACAACGGCAAGCCGATCCGCGAGACGACCGCGGCCGACCTGCCGCTGGCTGTCGACCATTTCCGCTATTTCGCCGGCGTGCTCCGCAGCCAGGAAGGCTCGATCTCCGAGATCGACCACGACACCGTCGCCTATCACTTCCATGAGCCGCTCGGCGTCGTCGGCCAGATCATTCCATGGAACTTCCCGCTGCTGATGGCCTGCTGGAAGCTGGCGCCCGCCCTGGCCGCCGGCAATTGCGTCGTGCTGAAGCCGGCCGAGCAGACCCCGGCGACGATCATGCTGTGGGCCGACCTCATCGGCGACCTGCTGCCGGAAGGCGTGCTCAACATCGTCAACGGCTTCGGCCTCGAGGCCGGCAAGCCGCTCGCATCCTCCAACCGTATCGCCAAGATCGCGTTCACCGGCGAGACGACGACCGGCCGTCTGATCTCGCAATATGCCAGCCAGAACCTCATCCCGGTGACGCTCGAGCTCGGCGGCAAGTCGCCCAACATCTTCTTCCAGGACGTGACCGCCGAGGACGACGACTTCTTCGACAAGGCGATCGAGGGCTTCGTCATGTTCGCCCTCAATCAGGGCGAGGTCTGCACGTGCCCGAGCCGCGCGCTGGTGCATGAGAAGATCTACGACAGGTTCATGGAGCGCGCCCTGAAGCGCGTCGAGGCGATCGTCCAGGGCGACCCGCTCGACCCGGCTACAATGATCGGCGCGCAGGCTTCGAGCGAGCAGCTGGAGAAGATCCTCTCCTACTTCGACATCGGCCGCCAGGAAGGGGCCGAAGTGCTGACCGGCGGCGAACAGAACCATCTGCCGGGCGACCTTGCCGGCGGCTACTACGTCAAGCCGACCGTGTTCAAGGGCAACAACAAGATGCGCATCTTCCAGGAGGAGATTTTCGGCCCGGTGGTGTCGGTGACGACCTTCAAGGACGACGACGAGGCGCTGTCGATCGCCAACGACACGCTCTACGGCCTCGGCGCCGGCATCTGGAGCCGCGACGCGAACCGCTGCTACCGCTTCGGCCGCGCCATCCAGGCCGGTCGCGTCTGGACGAACTGCTACCACGCCTATCCGGCGCATGCCGCCTTCGGCGGCTATAAGCAGTCCGGCATCGGTCGCGAGACGCACAAGATGATGCTCGACCACTATCAGCAGACCAAGAACATGCTGGTCAGCTACAGCCCGAAGAAGCTCGGCTTCTTCTGATCCTCCTAGGGCGCGTAGGGGGAGGGTACGGCTTGCCGTACCCTCCTGTCATGACAGGAGGATCGCATGGACAAGGACTCGCTGGGCAAAGTGTCGGCCACGCCCGAGGCCGAAGCGTTGCTCGCCGAGATCATCGCCGATCACGGCCCGGTGCTGTTCCACCAGTCCGGCGGCTGCTGCGACGGGTCCTCGCCGATGTGTTACCCGCGCGGCGACTTCATCCTCGGCGACAATGACGTTAGGCTGGGCGAGATCGGTGACACGCCGGTCTATATCAGCGCCTCGCAATTCGAAGCCTGGAAGCACACCGACCTCATCATCGACGTCGTGGCGGGCAGGGGCGGCATGTTCTCGCTCGACAATGGCCGCGAGAAGCGCTTCCTGACGCGCTCGATTATCTGCGCCGTGCCAACGCCTTCGGACGGTTGATCGGGTAGCGCGACGATTGGGGTAATCGTCGGGCTTTGTTGGGTCTTTGGCTCGCACAATGCCTGCCTTAGTGCTATGGCGCCGCTTTCGAACGGAAAAGCGAAGTCATGGCAGGTGTTGAACAGATCACGGTGGAGGCCGGCGAGGCGGGCATGCGGCTCGACCGCTGGTTCAAGGTCCACTATCCGGGCCTCGGCTTCGGCCATCTCCAGAAGCTTTTGCGCTCCGGCCAGATCCGCATCGACGGCGGCCGGGTGAAGGCGGACACGCGGGTCGAGCCAGGACAGACCGTGCGCATCCCGCCGCTCGAGGTCGACAAGAAGGGCGATGCCCCGCTCACCGGCCATTCGATCCGCAATCAGGGCGATGCCGATGTGCTGGCCAAGATGCTGCTGCACGAGGACCCGAAAGTCTTCGTCTTCAACAAGCCTGCAGGCTTGGCCGTGCAGGGTGGCTCCGGCGTGACGCGCAATGTCGACGACATGCTGGAGGCCTGGCGCAACCAGAAAGGCGAGAAGCCACGCCTCGTCCACCGCCTTGACCGCGACACATCGGGCGTGCTGGTCGTCGCCCGCACCCGCCTTGCGGCCATGAAGCTGTCGGAAGCATTTCGGGCGCGCGAGACGAAGAAGACCTATTGGGCCTTGGTAAAGGGCGTGCCGCCGAAGCGCGAGGACAAGATCTCGACCTGGCTGGTCAAGGAGGCAACGCCAGACGGCGACCGCGTGCGCATCGCCAAGCATGGCGAGAAGGGCGCCGACCATGCCGTGTCCTACTACCGCGTCGTCGAGCAGGCGGCGCAGTCGCTGTCCTGGCTGGAGATGGAACCCTATACCGGCCGCACCCATCAGCTGCGCGTCCATGCCGCCCATATCGGCTGCCCGATCATCGGCGACCCCAAATATTTCGAGGCTGACACCAACTGGGAATTTCCAGGCGGCATCCAGAACAGGCTGCATCTGCATGCGCGCCGCATCGTCATCCCGCATCCCGACCAGGGCGTCATCGATGTCACCGCGCCGATGCCGCCGCATATGCGCCAGAGCTGGAACCTGCTCGGCTTCGACGAGCAGAGCGCGGAGGACGACAATTGAGCCAGGCCACCGATGCGCTCGACCGGCGTGACGCGGTCGATCTGACGGCGGCGGCCATGATGCTCGGGCTGACGCTGTCCTGGGGGCTGAACTACGTCGCCGCCAAGGTCTCCTATGCCGGCTATGATCCGGTCTTCGTCTCGATCGCGCGCTCGATCCTCGGCGGGCTCTGCGTTCTCGGCTGGTGCCGGCTGCGCGGCATCAAACTGTTCGAAGCGGATGGGACGCTGACCGCAGGCATTATTGTCGGCGTGCTCTTCGGCGTCGAGTTCCTGTTTCTCTATATCGGGCTTGAGTACACGACCGTTGCCCGCAACACGCTGTTAGTCAACACCATGCCGTTCTGGGTGCTGGTCGGCGGTCATTTCCTGCTTGGCGAGCGCATCAACGCGCGCAAGCTCGGCGGGCTGGTACTCGCGTTCTGCGGCCTGCTGGCCGTATTCTCCGACGGCATTTTCGGCAATGACGCGACACTGATGGGCGATCTGCTCAGTCTCGGCTCGGGCATCCTCTGGGCGTTGACCAGCATCGTCATCAAGCGGTCGAAACTGGTCGCGATCAGCGCCGAGAAGCTTCTGCTCTACCAGCTGGCGGGCGCTGCCGTCGTCGGCGCGCTGGTGATGCCGTTCGCCGGCCCGCCGATCCGCGAAATCGCCGCATTGCCGACCTTGGCGCTGCTGTTCCAGTCTTTCTATATCGTCGCCTTCACCTATGTGTTGTGGTTCTGGCTGCTCACGCGCTATCCGGCGGCGGGCCTGTCCAGCTTCGCCTTCCTGTCGCCGGTGTTCGGCGTGCTGTGCGGCGCCGTGCTGTTGGGCGAGCCGTTGACGATCAGGATTTTCGTGGCGCTGGCGCTGATCGCCGCCGGGCTGATCATCGTCAACCGGCCGGCGCGCAGGCAGCCCACAGTGTAAGGAGTTGGACATGCGCGACATTCTCGAAGACCTCGAAGCGGGAAAGCAGCTTTCCGATCCCGATCCGGTGCGCCGCGCCCAGATCCAGATGAAGACGCCGCTGCCGAAGCGTTTCTACAGGGTGGTTTCGGTCGTGCCGGTCGAAAACGGGTTTGCCGTCCATCTCGACGGTAGGCCGGTCCGCACGCCGGGAAAGGCGCTGCTGGTGCTGCCGACCGAAAAAGCCGCGGCTCTGGTGGCCGACGAGTTTTCCGCGCAAAGCGAGGTCATCGACCCCGTGACGATGCCGGTCATGCGCCTTGCCAACACGGCCATCGACGGCGTCGCCAGCGACCCGCAGGCGGTGCTGGAGGATGTCCTGCGGTTCGCTTCGTCCGACCTGCTCTGCTACCGCGCCGATGGCCCGCAAGGGCTGGTCGATCGGCAGAACAGGCTCTGGGACCCGGTGCTCGATTGGGCAAGGAGCAGCCTTGGCGCGCGCTTCAATCTTGCCGAAGGCGTCATCCATGTCGAGCAGCCGCGCGAGACGATCGCGGTCCTTGGCGCTCATCTTGCGCAGCGCGCCGAGCCGCTGCGTCTGGCCGCCATCCATGTCATGACGTCGCTGACGGGATCGGCGCTGCTGGCGCTCGCCGTCGATTTCGGCGAGCTCGCCGGCGAGGAAGCGTGGGCGGCCGGCCATGTCGACGAGGACTGGCAGATCGAGCATTGGGGCCAGGACGCCGAGGCGGTCGCCCGCCGCTCGGCCCGCAAGCGCGACATGATGGCGGCGGTCAGTCTTCTCGAAGCGCTGAAAGCCTGAGCGCCACCCTCCGCTTTCGCATTGCACCTAATACGAAAGTCATAATCCCATCGTCGCGGTGCCTTTTGGCGACGCTTTCTGCCATTTTTTCCCTCGTTGGCTGCGTTCTCGAGTCTTCGTCCGGAGGAGTTGCGGACGGTGGCGCGCCGCCATCGAGGACAGAAGGGATCCACGGGAGGATATATCAAATGGCAATGGCTTCGACCGCCGGCGGAACAAGCCGCGGCATGACGCGGGAGGAAAAGAAGGTCATCTTCGCCTCTTCGCTCGGCACCGTTTTCGAATGGTACGATTTCTATCTTTACGGCTCGCTGGCCGCCTTCATCGGCGCGACCTTCTTCAGCCCGACCATCCCCGAGGCAACGCGCAACATCTTCGCGCTGCTGGCCTTCGCCGCCGGCTTCCTCGTCCGCCCGTTCGGCGCGCTGGTGTTCGGCCGCCTCGGCGATCTTGTCGGCCGCAAATACACTTTCCTCGTCACCATGACGATCATGGGTCTGTCGACCTTCCTGGTCGGTCTGCTGCCCGGTTATGCCAGTTGGGGCATCGCGGCGCCCGTGATCCTGATCGGGTTGCGTATGCTGCAGGGCCTGGCGCTCGGCGGCGAATATGGCGGTGCGGCGACCTATGTCGCCGAGCACGCGCCGGACGACCGCCGCGGCTACTACACCTCCTGGATCCAGACCACGGCGACGCTCGGTCTGTTCCTGTCGCTGATCGTCATCCTGATCGTCCAGAGTTCGCTCAGCAAGGAAACCTACGCTTCCTGGGGCTGGCGCATTCCCTTCATCGTCTCATTCCTGCTGCTCGCCATCTCGATCTGGATCCGGCTGTCGCTCTCGGAGTCGCCGACGTTCCAGCGCATGAAGGAGGAGGGCAAGGGCTCCAAGGCACCGCTGTCGGAAGCCTTTGGCCAGTGGAAGAACGCCAAGATCGCGCTTCTGGCGCTGCTCGGCTTGACCGCCGGCCAGGCCGTCATCTGGTACAACGGCCAGTTCTATGCGCTGTTTTTCCTGACGAACGTGCTGAAGGTCGACGCGCAGTCGGTCAACATCATGATCGCGATCGCGCTTGCGGTCGGCTCGATCTTCTTCGTCGTTTTCGGCTGGTTGTCCGACAAGATCGGCCGCAAGCCGATCATCATGGCCGGTCTTGCGCTCGGCATCGTCTGCACCTTCCCGCTTTTCAAGGCGCTGACCTGGGCCGCCAATCCGGCGCTCGCCACCGCGCAGCAGAACACGCGCGCCACGGTGACGGCAGCACCCGGCGACTGCAGGTTCCAGTTCAACCCGGTCGGCACGGCGAAGTTCACGACATCCTGTGACATCGCGACCTCGTTCCTGACCAAGAACTCGGTGCCTTACGACGTCGTGACGACAGCCGCGCCCGGAACCGCGGCCACGGTCAAGATCGGCAACGAGACGGTGGAGTCCTATGACGCCGCCGCTGCTGGCGACCAGGCCAAGGCCAAGGAAGCCGCCTTCCAGAAGGCGGTCAACATCTCGCTGCGGGACGGCGGCTATCCGCTGAAGCGCGCCGCCGCCAAGGTGCCGGACCAGAAGCTCGACGCCTTCGTCGCGGCCAATCCGGAACTCAAGCTCGATGCGGCCGCGATCCGCGGCGGCGAGAAGACGACGGTTCCGACCGACAAGGCGATCACCGACAAGCTGCTGACCAAGGATGAGGCGGCCGGCGCGCCGGAGGTCACCGTCTACAACATTCCCGGCGGCGGTGCTTTCGCCATGACAGCCGATCCGGCGGCTATCAATTGGCCGGTGACGATCGGTATCCTGTTCATCCTGGTGGTGTTCGTGACCATGGTCTACGGGCCGATCGCGGCGATCCTGGTCGAGATGTTCCCGACCCGCATCCGCTACACCGGTATGTCGCTGCCCTATCATATCGGCAATGGCTGGTTCGGTGGCCTGCTGCCAGCGACGGTGTTCGCGCTCAGCGCCTATAAGGGCGACATCTATTACGGCCTCTGGTACCCCGTGGTGATCGCGGCGATGTCGCTCATTATCGGCATGATCTTCGTCAGGGACACGCTCGGCACCGACCTGCACTCCAAGGACTAACCGATCAAGCCTCTGGAAATGAAAGCCCGGCGCAAGCGATCGCGCCGGGCTTTTTCATGCCGAACTGGAACCGTTGGTCAGCTCTTGCGCTGCTGGATCTCTTCCTCGATCGCCGCCGCGTGATACCAGCCGTCAAAATCGGCGTGCGTATTGCGCAGCGAGGCAATCTCTGCCGCGAATTTGGCCTTTGCGCCCAAATTTGAGGCAGATGTCCGACCTGCAAGCGGGAACATCAGAATCTTTGCCGACGGACGGGACGTGGTGACTTCCATTGATGGCCGCCTTTCTTTTTCGGGGGCCAGTCGATTCAATCCTTTCTCAAGATAGGTCCTGCGATTCATTTAGGCAATATGCACACAAAAAGATCAGCACTTGCATAATATTTATGCAAATTCTGCAGCTGAACGATTGCCGCGCATTGCTGAGGCGGCTCAGCAAAATCAACGCCTTGCCACGACCATTTTGCCGCACCCTGGACGGGGAGAGTGGCACACGAATTGCTTTTTAACGATCGGCAGGCCGGCTCGAACCGGCCATGCATTGATGCCGCCGCGGCGGTGTCCAAGCAACGAGAGGCACTGGAATGACCAAATACAAGCTCGAGTATATCTGGCTCGACGGCTACACCCCGACCCCCAATCTGCGCGGCAAGACCCAGATCAAGGAGTTTGCCGAGTTCCCGACCCTCGAGCAGCTGCCGCTGTGGGGCTTCGACGGTTCCTCGACGAACCAGGCCGAAGGCCGCAGCTCGGATTGCGTGCTTAAGCCGGTCGCGCATTACCCGGATCCGGCCCGCACCAACGGCGTTCTGGTCATGTGCGAAGTCATGATGCCCGACGGTGTGACGCCGCACGCGTCGAACAGCCGCGCGACCATCCTCGACGACGAGGACGCATGGTTCGGCTTCGAGCAGGAATATTTCTTCTACAAGGACGGTCGTCCGCTCGGCTTCCCCGAGAGCGGCTATCCGGCGCCGCAGGGCCCGTATTACACCGGCGTCGGCTACAAGAATGTCGGCGATGTCGCGCGCCAGATCGTCGAGGAGCATCTCGACCTCTGCCTCGCCGCCGGCATCAACCATGAAGGCATCAATGCCGAGGTGGCCAAGGGCCAGTGGGAATTCCAGATTTTCGGCAAAGGCTCCAGGAAGGCCGCGGACCAGATGTGGATGGCGCGCTACCTGCTCCTGCGCCTCACCGAAAAGTACGGCATCGACATCGAGTTCCACTGCAAACCGCTCGGCGACACCGACTGGAACGGCTCGGGCATGCACTGCAACTTCTCGACCAAGTACATGCGCGAAGTCGGCGGCAAGACCTATTTCGAGGCGATGATGGCGCAGTTCGAAAAGAACCTGATGGATCATATCGCCGTCTACGGGCCGGACAACGACAAGCGCCTGACCGGCAAGCACGAGACCGCGCCGTGGAACAGGTTCTCCTACGGTGTCGCCGACCGCGGCGCCTCGATCCGCGTTCCGCACTCCTTCATCAAGAACGACTACAAGGGCTACCTGGAAGACCGTCGCCCGAACTCGCAGGGCGACCCCTACCAGATCGCCTCGCAGGTCCTGAAGACGATCTCGCAGGTTTCGACCGACGCGAAGGTTTCGGCGGCAGCCTGACCACTTCGCGGCACGGACCCCGAGTCTGCGCCGCGATATAGTTCGATTAAGTAAAAGCCCCGGCCTTTCGGTCCGGGGCTTTTGCATGATGAGTCGCTGCAAGGCCCCGTCGCGGTTTGCGAGAAGTATCGACCCGCCCCGCGATGGTTCCATGCAAAAACCCCGGCTTCGCCGGGGTTCTTTTTTGTTGGAAACGCAGTCGTTTAGACTGAATAATACATGTCGTACTCGACCGGGTGCGGCGTCATCTCGAAGCGCATGACCTCGGCCATCTTCAGCTCGATATAGCTGTCGATCTGGTCGTCGTCGAAGACGCCGCCGGCCTTCAGGAAGCCGCGGTCCTTGTCGAGGCTCTGCAGCGCTTCGCGCAGCGAGCCGCAGACGGTCGGGATCTTCTTCAGCTCCTTCGGCGGCAGGTCGTAGAGGTCCTTGTCCATCGGCTGTCCGGGATGGATCTTGTTCTTGATGCCGTCGAGGCCGGCCATCAGCATGGCGGAGAAGCCGAGATAGGGGTTCGCGCCCGGGTCGGGGAAGCGGACCTCGACACGCTTCGACTTCGGCGACGAACCGAACGGAATGCGGCAGGACGCCGAACGGTTGCGCGCCGAGTAGGCGAGCAGCACCGGCGCTTCGTAGCCAGGCACCAGGCGCTTGTAGGAATTGGTGAGCGGGTTGGTGAAGGCGTTGATCGCCTTGGCGTGCTTGATGATGCCGCCGATATAGAACAGGCAGGTCTCCGACAGGCCGGCATATTCATTGCCGGCGAAGGTCGGCTTGCCGCCCTTCCAGATCGACTGGTGGACGTGCATGCCCGAGCCGTTGTCGCCGAACACCGGCTTCGGCATGAAGGTGGCCGTCTTGCCATAGGCATTGGCGACCTGATGCACGACATACTTGTAGATCAGCATCTTGTCGGCGTTGCGCACCAGCGTGTCGAACTTGATGCCGAGCTCGTGCTGGGCGGCGGCGACCTCATGGTGATGCTTCTCGACGCGCACGCCCATCTCGGCGAGCACGGTCAGCATCTCGGAGCGCATGTCCTGGCAGGAATCGATCGGCGGCACAGGGAAATAGCCACCCTTGGTGCGCGGACGATGGCCGAGGTTGCCCGTCTCGTAGTCGGTGTCGTCGTTGGACGGCAGTTCGGTCGAGTCGAGCCGGAAGCCGGTATTATACGGGTCGGCCTTGTACTTGACGTCGTCGAACACGAAGAACTCGGCTTCCGGCCCGACATAGACCGTGTCGCCGATGCCTTCCGACTTCATGTAGGCCTCGGCCTTCTTGGCGGTGCCGCGCGGGTCGCGGTTGTAAGCCTCTCCCGAGATCGGATCGAGGATGTCGCACAGGATGACCATGGTCGATTGGGCGAAGAACGGATCCATATGGACGGTGTCGGTGTCCGGCATCAGCACCATGTCGGACTCGTTGATCGCCTTCCAGCCGGCGATTGAAGAGCCGTCGAACATGACGCCGTCGGCGAACATGTCTTCCTCGACCTCGACGACATCCATCGTCACATGCTGCAGCTTGCCCCTCGGATCGGTGAAGCGCAGGTCGACGAACTTCACGTCGTTGTCCTTGATCTGCTTCATGATGTCTTTGGCTGTCGTCATGTCATGTATCCCTGTGTGATGACGTTTTTTGAGATGTGGGGCTCAGACGGCGTCCATGCCGGTCTCGCCGGTGCGGATGCGGACGACTTCCTCGATGTTGGAAACGAAGATCTTGCCGTCGCCGATGCGACCGGTCTGGGCCGCTTTGCGGATGGCTTCGATCGCGCCTTCGACGGCATCGTCGCCGAGCACGACCTCGATCTTCACCTTGGGCAGGAAATCGACGACATATTCGGCGCCGCGATAGAGTTCGGTGTGGCCTTTCTGCCGGCCGAAACCCTTGGCCTCGGTGACGGTGATACCCTGCAGTCCGGCCTCCTGAAGCGCCTCCTTCACTTCGTCCAGCTTGAATGGCTTGATGATCGCTTCGATCTTTTTCATGTAGAAAGTGGCCTCCACTGCCAAAGAGACGGGTTGTGCGCCCCGCTTGCGCCTCCATCAAGCACGAAGCGTGCCAGTTCCCGGAGGTTGGAGACGGTATCGGGCGATTCAGATGCCATGTCGCACCCGGATGCAAATTCGCGTCATCCGTTGCATTGGATGCGTCATCGACGCCCAAAGCCTATACATCGCTCCTCCATCCGTCTGCGCAAAACTTGGGCAGATAGCGTAATTTGCAGGCAGATTCCCCTCCAGGTCCCGCCGCTTTTGGGTGGCGTTCGGCGGTCGCCGTTTGCTTCGAACCGCAAATCGGACAATGCTTGATCGGATGGAGATCGGCAATCCCATGCGCAATGAACTTCTTTCACCGGCCGAGATGGCCGAGGCAGACCGGCTGACGATTGCGGAAGGTCCGCTCGACGGCTACGGGCTGATGCGCCGCGCCGGCGCGGCCGTCGCGGCCGTGGTGCTGGCGCGCTATCCGGCAGCCAAGCGGGTGCACGTGCTGTGCGGTCCCGGTAACAACGGTGGCGACGGTTATGTCGTTGCGCGCCTGCTCCAGGAGAGCGGCGTCGAGGTCGCGTTGTGGGTGTTGGGCGAGCCGTGTGCAGGCAGCGATGCCGCGTTCGCCGCGGCCGACTGCCCGCTCGAGCGCCGGCCGCTGTCTGCCTTCGCCGCCGAGGCCGGCTCGCTTGCAGTCGTCGCACTTTTCGGGGCAGGGCTTTCCAAGCCGCTGTCGGGCGACGCCGCAAGGTCGGTCCGGATCGTGACGGATCTCGGCCTGCCGGTCGTCGCCATAGACCTGCCTTCGGGCGTTTCCGGCGAAAGCGGAGCCATTCTCGGCTGCGCATTTCAGGCGGCCATAACCGTGACCTTCGCGCGAAAGAAGCCGGGGCATCTGCTTTTGCCGGGGCGTGAGATGTGCGGCGAGATCGTGGTCGCCGACATCGGCATCGGCGACGGGATCATCGCGCGGATCGCGCCGCAAACCTTCGAAAATGGACCGGCGCTTTGGCTGCCAGCCTTCCCGGTGCCGGCTGTCGACGCGCATAAATACCGGCGTGGCCACAGCGGCATCTTTTCCGGCGGACCTTCGGCGACAGGTGCCGCGCGCCTCTCGGCGCTTGCCGCCGCAAGAAGCGGGGCGGGGGCGGTGACCATGCTTTCCCCGGCGAACGCCATGCAGGTGAATGCCGCGCATCTGACCTCGATCATGCTGCGCA
Organism: Mesorhizobium sp. WSM4884; assembly: GCF_029625675.1. Classification (NCBI taxonomy): domain Bacteria; kingdom Pseudomonadati; phylum Pseudomonadota; class Alphaproteobacteria; order Hyphomicrobiales; family Phyllobacteriaceae; genus Mesorhizobium; species Mesorhizobium sp. WSM4884. Next base: position 33,046 of record NZ_JARTVO010000021.1, on the reverse strand, counting down.
AGGCCGAAACGGTTGCCGATCTCGGCGCATTCCTTACCGATCGCCGCCCTTCGTCCTTCGTGCTCGGTCCTGGATTCGGCGCCGGTGAAAAGGCGCGCAATTTTGTCCTTGCGCTGCTCGGCGCCGAGCGAGGACAGGACGCGGGCATTGAGGGATTTGTGCTCGATGCCGACGGCATCACCTCGTTTCGGGACGAGCCTGAGACGCTTTTCCAGGCTGCCCGAAAGTCCGGCGCGCCGGCGCTGGTGATGACGCCGCATGAGGGCGAGTTCGGCAGGCTGTTTCCTGACATTGCGGACGACGAGGCGCTTTCCAAGCTGGCCAAGGCGCGCGCGGCGGTGGCGCGGGCCAATGCGGCGATCGTCTACAAAGGCGCCGACACGGTCATCGCCGCGCCGGGTGGCCGCGCGGCAATCAACAGCAACGGCGCGCCATGGCTTGCCACCGCCGGTTCTGGCGACGTGCTGGCTGGAATCATCGCCGGACTGCTGGCGCAAGGCATGCCGGCCTTCGAAGCCGCCTGCGCTGGCGTCTGGATTCATGCCGAAGCCGGCAGCCGCTTCGGACCCGGTCTGATCGCCGAGGATCTTCCGCTGGCCATGGTGCCGGTGCTGCGCGAACTGATGGAAAGCGATTCCGTGAAACGCTGAACCGCTCTATGCAGTTCGAGCGCCTTGCGGGCGGCGCGCCTGCGCCGCGGCCTCCGCCAGCGCTGCAAGCACTCTTTCCTCGCTGACCCCGTTCGTGTCCTTTATCCAGCTCGGCGTCGAAATCGGTGGCTCCAGAAAGCGGACGTGGTCGTTCACCGGTCCGGTTTCATAGGCGCGGTTCGATCCGAAGATGAGCACGCACGGTCCCCCTAAAGCCGCAGCCGCATGGCAGATGCCGCCATCGACGCCGAGAAAGACGGTCGAGGCGGCGATCTGGCACATGGCGTCGGTGATATCGGGGGTCGAGGTGAAATCCGCCGCCTCCGGAAGCGCTGCCCGGATTTGGGCCGCGGCCGCGCGTTCGCGCGGACCGCCGACGAGCCAGACCGACCAGCCGCGCCGGGAATGGTCCCTGGCAATCGAAATGAAACGCTCCGCCGGCCACGAGCGGAAGTTGACGAATTCCGACGTATAGAGCGCCAGTGCCGGTCTTGCCGCATCGATCCCATGCCGGATGCGCCAGGCCGAAACCTCCTCGGATGGAACCATCATTTTCGGCTGCGGCAGCCGCACATCGTCGGCAGGCCGTTCGCCCAGCATGGCAATCGCGCAGACCTGCTCGAACAGTCTTGTCTTGCGCGGCCCGAAAGCCACGAAGGATTTCAGCCATCCGGCCGGCAGCCGGTTGACGATGCCGAATTGGAGCTCGCGCGGATAGCCGATGCGCTCGGGAATGCCCGCCAGCCATGGAATCAGGGCCGCCTTGGTGCTGCTGGTGAGCAGATAGGCTGCCTGATAGTTCTCCTTGCGGAGTTCGCGCGCCAGGCGCGCCCGCTCCCTGAGGCCGGGATTCCAGTGCCTTTCGACGATCCAGGTCTTGCGGATGTGCGGCATCAATCGCGCCAGCGGCGCGGCTAGCGGCGAGGTGACGACATCGATCGGGTGTTCCGGAAACCTCTCGGCGAGAATCTGGATCGCCGAATGGCAACGGATGAAGTCGCCGATTGCCGGCAAGCAGAAGACGAGAATGGGGCGCAACCCGCGATACCTTTTCGATCCGACACGGCCGCCGCGGACGGCAAGCACGCCGGTTCCTTGTCACGGAAGCGCTTCGCCATCAAGGATGCGGAGTAGGGTTCCGGATAGGCCTTGGCGGTTTTCGCGATCCGGCCGCCTCACAGCGGGATATTGTCGTGCTTCTTCCAGGGGTTCTGCATGTCCTTGTTGCGCAGCATGCGCAGCGCCCGCGCCACGCGGAGGCGGGTCGAATGCGGCATGATCACCTCATCGACATAGCCGCGTTCGGCCGCAACGAATGGCGACAGGAAGCGATCCTCGTAAGCCTTGGTGTGGGCCGCGATCTTTTCCGCGTTGCCGATATCCTTGCGATAGATGATCTCGACCGCGCCCCTTGCGCCCATCACCGCGATCTGCGCCGTCGGCCAGGCATAATTCATGTCGCCGCGCAGGTGCTTTGACGCCATGACGTCGTAGGCGCCGCCATAGGCCTTGCGGGTGATGACTGTGATCTTTGGCACGGTGGCCTCGGCATAGGCAAACAGCAGTTTGGCGCCATGCTTGATCAGCCCGCCATATTCCTGCGCGGTGCCTGGCAGGAAGCCCGGAACGTCGACGAAAGTGACGATCGGGATCGAGAAGCAATCACAAAAACGCACGAAGCGCGCCGCCTTGCGGCTGGCGTCGGAATCCAGCACGCCCGCCAGCACCATCGGCTGGTTGGCGACGAAGCCGACTGTGCGACCGTCGACGCGGCCGAAGCCGGTGACGATGTTCTTGGCGAAGCTCGCCTGGATCTCGAAGAAGTCGCCCTCGTCGGCGACCTTCAGGATCAGTTCCTTGATGTCGTAGGGCTTGTTGGCGTTGTCCGGGATCAGCCTGTCGAGCGAAAGATCGTGATCGGCCACCGGCTGGTAGCATTCGATCTCGGGAATCTCGGCCGTGTTGGACGCGGGCAAAAGATCGACCAGGCGGCGCATCTGCAGAAGCGCTTCGACGTCGTTGTCATACGCGCCGTCGGCGATGGAGGACCTGGTCGTATGTACCGTGGCGCCGCCGAGGCTCTCGGCCGTCACCGTCTCGTTGGTCACCGTCTTCACCACATCCGGCCCGGTAACGAACATGTAGGAGGTATCGCGCACCATGAAGATGAAGTCGGTCATGGCGGGCGAATAGACGTCGCCGCCGGCGCAGGGACCCATGATCAACGAGATCTGCGGGATGACGCCGGAGGCAAGCACGTTGCGCTGAAAAATCTCGGCATAGCCGCCAAGCGCGGCCACGCCTTCCTGGATGCGGGCGCCGCCGGCATCGTAAAGACCGATGATCGGCGCGCGATTGCGCAGCGCCATCTCCTGGACCTTGACCACTTTCTCGGCATGCGCCTCCGACAGCGAACCGCCGAAGACGGTGAAATCCTTGGCGAAGAGATAGACGGGCCGCCCGTTGACCGTGCCCCAGCCAGTGACGACGCCGTCGCCTGCGATTTTGGTCTTCTCCATGCCAAAATCGGTGGAGCGGTGCTCGACATACATGTCGAACTCCTCGAATGACCCTTCGTCGAGGAACACCTCGATGCGCTCGCGGGCGGTCAGCTTGCCCTTCTTGTGCTGGGCCTCGATCCGCTCCTTGCCGCCACCCAAGCGGGCGATCTCGCGGCGACGCTCGAGTTCCTTCAGCACGTCCTTCATCGCTGCCCCCAAAAAGGAAAGGTGATTTGTGGTAATCGGGAGGGCAGGGGAGCGCAAGCACCCTGTTTTTGTTGCATTGCAACATCACCCCTTGCATTTCAGGCCGGACTCGGCCATATGCGGCGGCATAGGCGCTTGGGCCGGTTTGTCCGGCTTTCTCCACGAATGAGACTGGTTGCGTCTGTTTTCCCTCTTTCCGGTTGATCGGCAAGGTGGCGAAAGAGCCCCGGGAGCATGAAGCTCGCGGGCACGACAGCGCAGCCGCGCGGACGCTTCCGTCCGCCGCCTTGTCGTTTCCTGACAAATTTCGACGGCAGGTTGCGCCCTGCCGCCATTGCTGTTTGCGGCATCGAGCCGCGTGAAAGAAGATTATTTTGACCAACGAAAACCAGGCGAAACAGAACGGTTTCGCCACCCTAGGAATCACCGGCGCGCTGCTCAAGGCCGCCAATGCCGCAGGCTTCACTGATCCTAAGCCGATCCAGGTGCGGGCGATCCCGCCGCAGCTCGAAGGCCGCGACATATTCGGCATCGCCCAGACCGGTTCGGGCAAGACGGCCGCCTTCGCGCTGCCGATCCTGTCGAAGATCATCGGGCTCGGCACCAAGCGCCGGCCGAAGACTGCGCGCGCGCTGATCCTGGCGCCGACGCGCGAGCTTGCCGTGCAGATCGAAGACACCATCAAGCTGCTCGCCAAGGGCGCCCACATCTCGACCGCGCTCGTGCTCGGCGGCGTCTCCCGCTACAGCCAGGTGAAGAAGATCGCGCCCGGCGTCGATGTCCTGATCGCCACGCCTGGCCGGCTTACCGACCTCGTGCGCGAGGGCGACCTCATCCTTGCCGACACCAAATGGCTGGTGCTGGACGAGGGCGACCGCATGCTCGACATGGGCTTCATCAACGACGTCAAGCGCATCGCCAAGGCGACCGCGCCCGACCGCCAAACGGCGCTGTTCTCCGCGACGCTGCCGAACGAGATCGCCGAGCTCGCCAAGGGCCTGCTGAGGGACCCGGTCCGTATCGAAGTCGCGCCTCAGAGCACGACGGCGGCCGAGATCGTGCAGAGCGTGGTGCTTGCCCGTACCAAGCAGAAGCGCCAGGTGCTGTCCAAGATGCTGGCCGACGAGGCGATGCGCTCGGTGATCGTGTTCTCGCGCACCAAGCACGGCGCCGACCGCGTCACCAAGGACCTTGCCCGCGACGGCTTCAACGCCGCCGTCATCCACGGCAACAAGTCGCAGAACGCGCGCCAGAAGGCGCTCAACGATTTCCGCGACGGCTCGGTGCGCATCCTGGTCGCGACCGACATCGCGGCGCGCGGCATCGACGTGCCCGGCATCAGCCATGTCGTGAATTTCGACCTGCCGGACGAGGCGGAAAGCTATGTCCACCGCATCGGCCGCACCGGCCGCAACGGCAGGGACGGCATCGCGATCACGCTTTGCGATCCGTCGGAGAACGGCAAGCTGCGGCAGGTGGAGCGTATCATCCGCATGAAGCTTCCGGTGATCGCCGATCACCTGGGCAGCCCCGACCCGCAGCGCGATCCGAAGGAGAAGACCGAGCGCCATTTCGAGCCGGCCAACGACCGTGAGCATCATGGCGGGCGCCGCGACGGCCGCCGCCCCGGCAGCGGCAACAACGGCAAGAAGCGCTTCGGCGGCAAGCCCAATGGTGAGCGCCAATTCGCTCCGAAGCCGCAGGGCGAACGCCCGGTGGCCGCCAAGCCGAATGGCGAGCGCCAGCCTGACGGCTTCAAGCGCTTCAAGGGCAACAACAAGCGCCGCTTCGGCGGCAAGCGGCCGGCGAACCGGGCAGCTTGAGTCCTCACCAAGGCTTGATCGAAAACAGAAAAGCGGCCGGAGCAACGTTCCGGCCGTTTTCGTTTCCTTGGTTCGATTGCTACGGCATCAATGCCTTCACCCACACCACGATCCGCTGGGCGAGAAAGGCTGTGGTCTGCGGCGACAGGGCATCGCCGGCAATGACGTGGTTGTCCGGATCGCCGGTATCGTCGACCGGCACCAGTTCGTGGGGACCGCCCCAGCGGCCGGCGATCTCTCGCGTTCGGTCCGGCCGCACCACTTTGTCGGCGTCCGAGAAGATGAACAGGGCAGGGGTGGTCGCCTTTTCGACCGGCGCGCCATAGGCGAGATTGGTGAGTGCCGCCATCGGCAGCGTCGCCGACATGGGATATTTGGTGGTCCAGAATTTTTCATGCAGCGCGTTGCGCGCGGGAAAGCTGCGTTCCCTGCCGCCGACGAGTTCGGCGATCTCTCTGCCCCAGGGCATGGTCAGGATCTCGGCGCCGGACGCCTTGACGCCGAAATTCGGCGAGATGAACGCGATCGCCGCGACGCCATCGGAGGCGCCCGGCTGTGTTGCCGCCCAGGTCGCCAATGAGCCGCCGGTCGAGGTGGCGATGACGATCACCTTGTCGCCGATCGCGCGGCCGATCGCCAGCGCCTCTTCATAGTCGTTAATCCAGGCATTGACGCTGCCTTCGGCCATGGCTGCGCCGTCCTGCCCGTGGCCGGTCAGGCGGGTGTAGAAGAGGTTGGCGCCGAGCGCGTCGGCGACATCGTCCGGAAGCGGGCGGACCTCGCCCTTCGATGCCGAAAAGCCATGGATGTAGACGATCGCAAGCTTCGTCTTGGCGTGAACCAGCGGGTTGGCCCAGATGATCTCCTTGTCCAGCCCGTCGCGGATATTGGGCACCGCGGCTTCCTCGCGCGCCAGATAGGCCTGCGGATCGTCGCCGATCACCGAAGGATCGAAGCGGATCGTCGTGTCGGCCGCCACGCGTGGGCCGAGGAAGAAACCTGCGATAAGGATGACGGCGAGACCAAGTACCGAAAGCACGATCCGCCGCCCCATCGCCGACTCCAAGCAACAATTCTCAACCTATGGCGGTGCCTGCCGAGAGGCAATCGCTCTTCGCCTTAGCGCATGTCGCGCAAACTGTGCAGCGGTTTTGCGAAAACGACATGCATAGAAACAAAGGCTTAAAAGCGCGTCGCCTTAATCCGTTTCAGCGCGGCGCGCTTTAGGTTGCCTTGTCCGCTGACGGAGCTTTTTTGCTCGGCATCTTGCGGTCGAAATACAACGGTCGCGCCCACCAGCTGGTGGTCAGCCCGATCACCAGTCGGCCGAAGGGCCGCGGCAGCAGGCCAAGCAGCTTCAGCGGCCAGCTGATGTGATAGGGGAAGGTGACTTCGAACCCTCCCTTCCTGATGCCGCGCGCCATGCGCCGCGACGCCCGGTGCACGGGCATCAGCCCAGGCATCGGCAGCATGTTCTTCTCAGTCAGCGGCGTATCGACGAAGCCCGGATTCATCACTTGGATGCGGATGTTCATCTTGTCGAAGTCGTATTTCAGCGATTCCGCCAGGATGTTGATCGCCGCCTTGGTGCCGCCATAAGCGGCGGTGGTCGGCCAGCCGGAATAAGCCGTCACCGATCCGACCAGAACGACATGCCCGCGCCCTCTCGTGCGCATATAATCGACCACGGGCACCAGACCGTTGACGATGCCGAAATAATTGACGGCGAAGGATCGGTGAAAATCGCGCACCACGAGGTGCTCGCCGGGAGTGGCGATGTAGTTGCCGGCGTTGAAGACGGCGAGCACGATCGGCCCCATCTCCGTCTCGATGGCGGCAGCCGTCCGCGCCATCCCGTCTTCATCGGTCACGTCGCAGGGGAAGGACCTCACATGGCCGGCCATCTGCGCCGTCTCGACCAGCAGCGTCTCGACCGGATCGCTCGGCAACGCCGTCACCGCGACGGTATAGCCCTGCCTTGCGAGATCCTTGGCCAGCGCACGACCGAGACCGCTGCTGCCGCCCGTGATCCAGGCGACACCGTCTTTCGGGTTGGCCCGGTAAAGTGTCATTGAAAGTCCTGCGAATTGTCTGGCCTAGTGCTCTAGCGGCGAAGAAATCGGATGAAAAGAGCGCTTTTGGGTACATCGTCGAAATGATAGCGAGGGTTGCAGCGTCCGGAATGCGACTGGACCAGGCAAAATCTTGCCTTGAAACCGCGGCTTCCGGTTTCTAGGGTCTCGACCGCACGCATAAAGGAATCCTGAATGCCCCGTAATGTGATCGAAGCGATCGGCAATACACCCTTGATCCGACTCAACAAGGCTTCGGACGCGACCGGCTGCGAAATCCTGGGCAAGGCCGAATTCATGAATCCGGGGCAATCGGTCAAGGATCGTGCGGGCCTGTTCATCATCCGAGACGCCGAGCAGCGCGGGCTCTTGAAACCCGGCGGCGTGATCGTCGAAGGGACCGCCGGCAACACCGGTATCGGCCTGACGCTTGTCGCCAAGGCGCTCGGCTACCGGACCGTCATCGTCATCCCCGACACGCAGAGCCAGGAAAAGAAGGACACGATCAAGATCCTGGGGGCCGAGCTGATCGAAGTGCCGGCCGTGCCCTACAAGAACCCCAACAACTATGTGAAGCTGTCTGGGCGACTCGCCGAGCAACTGGCGCGTTCGGAGGCGAACGGCGCGATCTGGGCCAACCAGTTCGACAATGTCGCCAACCGCGACGGCCATATCCGCACGACGGCGCAGGAGATCTGGAGCCAGACCGGCGGCAAGGTCGACGGTTTCGTTTCGGCGGTCGGCTCCGGCGGCACGCTCGCCGGCGTCGCGATCGGGCTCAAGGCCAGGAGCAAGGATGTCAAGATCGCGCTCGCCGATCCGCTGGGCGCCGCCCTCTACAGCTTCTACACCAGCGGCGAGCTGAAATCCGACGGCAGCTCGATCACCGAAGGCATCGGCCAGGGCCGCATCACCGCCAATCTCGAAGGGTTCACGCCGGACTTCTGCTACCAGATCCCGGACGAGGAGGCGCTGCCGATCATTTTCGATCTGATCCAGGAAGAGGGGCTCTGCGTCGGCGGCTCGACAGGCATCAACATCGCCGGCGCCATCCGGCTGGCGCGCGAGGTTGGCCCCGGTCATACCATCGTGACGATCCTCGCCGACTACGGCACGCGCTACCAGTCGAAGCTGTTCAATCCCGAGTTCCTGCGCGGCAAGAACCTGCCGGTGCCGGACTGGATGGAAGAAAAGGCAGATATCTCGGTGCCGTTCGAAAAGGTGGCTTGATGGCGCGCAGAACCGAAGCGCTGTTCCGTGACGACGCCTATCTGAGGACGGCGGACGCACAGGTCGTCGCCATCAACGATCGCGGTGGCATTCTTCTTGATCGGACCATCTTCTACGCTACGTCAGGGGGACAGCCCGGCGATACCGGCATGCTCGAACTGGCCGATGGCAGCCGCATAGCGATCGCAGCAACCATCACCGGCGAAACCAAGGACGAGATCATCCATGTGCCGGCGCCCGAACAGGCCATGCCGGTGGTCGGTGACAGGCTGAAGCTCGCCATCGATTGGGAGCGGCGGCATCTCTTGATGCGCATGCACGCCGCCTGCCATCTGCTCACCGTCGTCTGTCCGTTTCCGATCACTGGGGCGGCGGTCGCCGAGGACGACAGCCGCGTCGATTTCGACATTCCCGACGCCGGCTTCACCAAGGAGGATGTGACGGCGAGGTTGATGGAGCTTGTGCGCGCCGATCATCCGATCTTCACGCGACTGATCACCGACGAGGAGTTGGCCGCCAATCCCGGCCTGGTGAAATCGAAGAACGTGCGGCCGCCCGCCGGCACCGGCAGGATCCGCCTGGTTTGCATCGGCGAGAATGCCTCGATCGACAGCCAGCCCTGCGGCGGCACCCATGTGAAGAGCACCGGCGAGGTCGGCGAGATCCACGTCGGCAAGATCGAGAAGAAGGGCCGCGAGAACCGGCGCTTCCGCATCCGCTTCGGACCGATGCCGGCGAATTGACGGGCAAAGACGGGCAGCGCCGCTAGAGGCGGACAGGAGCAGGAAAATGGCCGAAGACAGCCCTTTCATCGTCGACGCGGACTGGCTCGAGAAGCGATTGGGAACGCCAGGGCTCACCATCATCGATGCCTCCTGGTACCTGCCGACGCAGCAGCGCAATGCCCATGCGGAATATGTCGCCACCCATATCCCCGGCGCCCGCTTTCTCGATCAGGACGCCGTTTCGGATCCGGATTCGAAGCTGCCGCATACATTGGCGTCGCCCCAGTACTTCGCGCAATATGTCGGCTCCATGGGCGTTTCTGCCGACGACACTATCGTCGTCTATGACGGCCCGGGCCTGTTTTCGGCGCCGCGCGCCTGGTGGATGTTCCGGGTCATGGGCGTCTTCCAGGTCTACATCCTGAACGGCGGCTTCGACCGCTGGAAGGCGGAAGGGCGGCCGGTGACGGCGGAGCCGACCAAAACAGCGCCTTGCGTCTTTTACGCCGATTTCGATGCAGGCAGGGTCGTCAGCCTTGACGAGATGCGCCGGATCGTCGGAAGCGGAGAAAGCCAGATCGCCGATGCGCGTTCTCCCGGGCGTTTCGCCGGAACCGATCCGGAACCGCGTCCTGGCGTCCGTTCAGGCCATATGCCAGGCGCCCACAACGTCCCGGTCGCCGCGCTCGCCGAGAATGGCGAGCTGCTGCCCAAGGACCGCTTGCGCAAGGTGATCGAGGATGCCGGCATCGACCTTTCAAAGCCGGTCGTCACCTCGTGCGGATCGGGCATCACCGCGGCGGCGATCTCGCTGGCGCTGGAAACAGTTGGCCATACCGACAACAGGCTTTACGACGGCTCATGGACCGAATGGGGTGGCCTCAGCGACACACCCGTCGTGACGGGCAAGGAATGACGGCGATGGAAAACGGTCTGCCGAAGGATATCGAGGTCACGGTGACATTCCTCGAGATGCACGCGCCGCCGGCCTCGTCGCCGCCGCTGCCTTACAACCGTCAGATCGCGCTGCTGAAGACCAAGGACATCCCGCTGCATTTCTACCGCTACCTGATGGATCGAGTCGGGCGCAAATGGCACTGGGTCAACGTGCTCAGATTGAGCGACGAGGAACTGGCCGCCGGTCTGCATCGCGAGGACCGCGACATCAGGGTGCTCTACCTCGACGGCTCCCCCGCCGGCTTCTTCGATCTCAAGCCGCATTTGCCGGACGAAGTGGAACTCGCCTATTTCGGCATGATGGAACATGCGCACGGCCAGGGCATTGGCCGCTGGTTCCTGGGCGCTGCTATCTCCGCCGCATGGTCGTATGGACCGAAGCGCGTCACGGTGCAGACCTGCACGCTCGATCATCCGGCGGCGCTGCCGCTTTACCAGAAGCTCGGCTTCACGCCGGTGGCGCAGAAGAGGGAGGTCGTTCATCCGATGACCCTCGCCGAGCGCTCGGCGAGCGTGATGAGGCCGTAGTCAGGGGCAAAGAGGGGGCGCCAGGGAGCCGATCCGGTCGACTGCGTCGAAGCGCCTACGCCACCGGGTTCCTAATATTTCGATCCTGCGCTCCGAGCGACGCGCGGACCGCTCGGCAAGAATCGGGTGGGAGATACCGTCGCGCTGGCATAATTTCCGGGTAACGACGCCGGAGATTTAGCCATGAGCATCCAGTTCAAAGCCCTGCCGACCGAAGCCGTGCGAGCCTTGCAGCGGGGAGGGCCGGACGCCTACGGCCTCACGCCCGAACGAAGGGTTTCCGACGGCGACGGCGTGCCTTGCCGGCATTGCATGAAGAATGTTGCGGTAGGCGAGAGCTATCTCATCCTCGCCTACCGGCCGTTCCCCGAACTTCAGCCTTACGCCGAAACCGGACCGATCTTCCTGCATGCGAAGGAATGCGAACGCGCCACGGACGCGGAAGCGCTGCCAGAGATTCTCGCAAGCAGCGACTATATCGTTCGCGGCTACGGCAAGGACGACCGCATCGTCTACGGCAGCGGCGCCGTCACCCCGACTAGCGATATCGCGGCTCGCGCCGAGACTTTGTTCGAACGCGACGACATCGCCTATATCCACGTCCGCTCGGCGCGCAACAATTGCTACCAGTGCCGCATCGAACGGGCATGAAAAAATGCCCGCCGATGGTCTGGCGGGCAGTTGGGAAAAAGCCTGCGACAGAAGCCATCAAGCAGGCGGATCGTGTCTAGGCATTTTTCCCCAGTGCCGAATGTGAAACGCTTCACACAACGCTTATTGGCGGCGGCCGGCATTTTCGAGCGGCGAGCGCGACAGTAACGTTGTCGTATTCCCGTCGTACAACCGCGCTAAAAGGCAGTCGTTGATCGATTGCCGACCGCGGATGGACCGGCGGCACATCGCAACACCGAGGAAGCGGGGCTTTGGCTCCGCTTTTTTGTTGCCCGGATTTCCCGCGCGGGAACCAGAAAAGAAAAAGCCCGCCGGAAGGACCGGCGGGCGCGACAGGAGGAAGCTGTTTTCTTCTAAATCAGGCGGCGAGAACCGCCTTCGGCTCGACCATTTCGTAGCCGAGCGCTTCGGCGACGGCGCGATTGGTGATCTTGCCCTTGTGGACATTGAGGCCGTTGCGCAGGTGGTGGTCGTCGACCAGCGCCTTCAGGCCCTTGTCGGCAAGCTGCAGGCCGTGGTGCAAGGTGGCGTTGTTGAGCGCATGCGCCGAAGTGACCGGAACCGCGCCCGGCATGTTGGCGACGCAGTAGTGGATGACCCCGTCGACCTCGTAGGTCGGATCGGCATGCGTCGTGGCATGCGAGGTCTCGAAGCAGCCGCCCTGGTCGATGGCCACGTCGACCAGCACCGAGCCCTTTTTCATGCCGGAGAGCATCTCACGGGTGACGAGTTTGGGTGCCGCGGCGCCCGGGATCAGCACGGCGCCGACGACGATGTCGGCCGAGAAGCACTCATCTTCCAGCGCCTCGACGGTCGAGTAACGGGTATGGACGCGGCCGCCAAAGATGTCGTCGAGCTGACGCAGGCGCGGGATCGAGCGGTCGATGATGGTGACGTCGGCGCCGAGGCCGGCAGCCATCTTGGCCGCATGCAGGCCGACGACACCGCCGCCGAGCACCGTCACCTTGCCAGGCAGCACGCCCGGAACGCCACCGAGCAGCACGCCGCGGCCGCCATTGGCCTTCTGCAGCGCGGTCGCTCCGGCCTGGATCGACAGACGGCCGGCGACTTCCGACATCGGGGCGAGCAGCGGCAGGCCGCCGCGGTCGTCGGTCACCGTCTCATAGGCGACGGCGGTGACGCCCGAAGCGAGCAGGCCCTTGGTCTGCTCCGGATCGGGAGCGAGGTGCAGGTAGGTATAGAGGATCTGGCCGTCGCGCAGCTGGACCCACTCGTTGGGCTGCGGCTCCTTGACCTTGACGATCATGTCCGACTTGGCGAACACGTCGGCGGCCGTCTTGGCGATGGTGGCGCCGGCGGCGCGATAGGCGTTGTCGTCGGCGCCGATCCCGGCGCCGGCGCCGGTCTCGACCAGCACTTCGTGGCCGTGCGCGACATATTCGCGGACCGAGCCGGGCGTCAGGCCGACGCGGTATTCGTGGTTCTTGATTTCCTTGGGGCAGCCGACGCGCATTTTCTTCTCCTGTCCGGCCCTTGAACGGGCGCTCTCCCTGACATTTCCGGGCATGCCGCAAGCCTCAAAACCGCCGTGCGGTTCAGGGCGACATGCATGAGACGCAGTGAAGCATGAATCGTTCCGTATGTGTTTGCGAATGCACTTGCGGTAACGCCAGGTCTTCGATAATCGTTGCGCAAAATGCCCGCATCTTCGTAGGAATCACGAAAAATGCCGCTCGATAGGATTGATATCGCCATTCTGGAGACTTTGCAGAAGGATGGCCGGATCCCCAACGCGGCGCTTGCCGAGAAGGTCGGGCTGTCGCAGTCGGCCTGCTCGCGCCGGCTCGACAATCTGGAGAAATCCGGAACCATCCGAGGCTACCACGCGCGGCTGTCGAACGCCGCGCTCGGCCACCAGATGACGGCGATCGTCCATATATCGCTGTCGGGGCAATTCGAGAAGACGCTGTCGGACTTCGAGGCGGCAATCAAGCGCTGTCCGAACGTGCTTTCCTGCCATCTGATGTCGGGCGAATACGACTACATCCTGCGCATCGCCGCAAAAGACCTCGCCGACTATGAGCGCATCCACAAGGAATGGCTGTCGGCCATGCCGCATGTGACGAAGATCAACTCGTCCTTCGCGCTGCGGGAGATTGTTGACCGGACTGCCGTGGGCTTAAGGCCGGAAATGGCCTAGGGTCCGGACTCATCACCAATAGGAAGGCTGCGGCAGCGATATGACAGACAGAATCACCTTGCCCGAGTCGTTGCCGACAACCGCCGTCGTCCGCGTTTCGCGCGCCAGCTTCGACCCGGGTCGGTTTGCCGAGGTCGACGCCGCAAGCAAGAAGACCGCTCTGTACATAATCCCGGCAGTCAGACGGTTGCCGGGGCTCCTCCGCTTTTATGCGGGCGTCTCGCCGAAGGGCTCGGTCGTGCAAGTTAGCGTCTGGGATACGGAAGAGCATGCGGCGCAGCTCGACACGCTGAAGGAGATGGTTGTCGACGGCCGCAGGGACATGGAGGCGGCCGGCGTGACGTTCACTCCGATTTTCAACTATCCGATCGACTGGACGTGGACCGTCTGACTTAGGTGATCGTAACCTCCGTCACCACCTCGCCCATCGGGATGTCGTGCGGCTGCGGATAGATGGTGGGGATGCGTTGCAACTCGTAGCCGACGCCAATGACCAGCGGCCTTAACGGCAGGGCAGCAAGCGTGCGATCGTAGAAGCCGCCACCATAGCCCAGCCGGAAGTTGCCGGGATCGATGCCGACGACAGGCGAGATCACGATGTCGGGCAGCACCGGATCGCCCTCGGCCGGGATCGGGATGTTCCAGACGCCTTTCTCCAGCCGGTCGCCAGGCGCGTAGGCGCGGAAGACCAGAGGCTGGCCCTTCTCGATGACGACGGGCAGTGCCGTGCGGCCGCCGCGCGCATTGATCGACGCCATCCAGCCGCGCAAATCCGGCTCGCCGCGAAACGGCCAGTAGAGGCTGACCATGCGGCCGGCAACGTCGCCGACCAGGGCGTCGAGGCCCTCGGCAATGCGCGCCGACATAGCCGCGCGCGCATCGGCGGAGACGGCAAGCCGCGCTCCGATCAGTCGTTCGCGCTCCGCCTTGCGCCAGCGCCTGACGTCCGCCCAATCGGACAGCGGCATCTGATAGGCAGGATCGAGCTCGTGCATGAAACAAGGCGGCGACGCGTATTGGGCCGGGCCGTCGTCGTCATCGCGATCGTCGATCATGCTTTGCTCCGTCATTTTTGCTTCAGGCTATACCTCCCGCCTGAAGAGCCGCATGTGCATTCACGACACCCAGCGACGACTCCCAGGCAATTGAGCTGTCTGTGGCAGCATTGTTGCGGTGCACAAAATGCTTACATGATGGGCGGCGTATCCGCTTGGCGAGGTGGAATGAAATGAGTGAAGCCAGCCATCGTGTCGTGGTCGTCGGCGCCGGGTTCGGCGGCCTCGAACTCACCCGCGCGCTTGCCGGCGCACCGGTGCGCATCACCATGATCGACAAGCGCAATCACCACCTTTTCCAACCGCTGCTTTATCAGGTGGCGACCACCTCGCTGGCGACATCCGAGATCGCCTGGCCGATCCGCCATCTCTTGCGCAGGCGCAAGGACGTGACGACGCTTCTGGGTACGGTCACCGGCATCGACCGCAACGCCAAGCGCGTGCTGCTCGAGGATGGCAGCTCGCTGGCCTACGACACGCTGGTGCTCGCCACCGGCGCGCGCCACGCCTATTTCGGTCACGACGAATGGGAACCTTTCGCGCCCGGGTTGAAGACGCTCGAGGATGCCACGGAAATCCGGCGCCGCATCCTGCTTGCCTTCGAGCAGGCCGAGCGCGAGATCGATCCCGTCAAACGTCAGGCGCTGCTGACGCTGGTCATCGTCGGCGGCGGGCCGACCGGCGTAGAGCTTGCCGGCACTATTGTAGAGCTTGCGCATGACACGCTGCGCGGCGAATTCCGCAACATCGACACGCGGCAGGCGCGCGTGGTGCTGATCGAGGCCGGCGACCGCATCCTGGCCAATTTCGCGCCTGAGCTCTCGACCTATGCGCAGAAAGCGCTGGAGCGGCTTGGCGTAGAAGTCGAGCTCGGCCGCGCCGTCACGCATCTGGACGCCGATGGCGTCGTCTTCGGCGGCACGCATCTGCCGGCAAAGACCATCCTGTGGGCAGCCGGCGTCGCCGCTTCACCCGCGGCGGAATGGCTGGAAGCGCCGGCCGACCGGGCGGGCAGGGTGATGGTCGAGCCCGATCTCACCGTGCCGGGCAGCCCTGAGATCTTCGTCATCGGCGACACGGCACATCTGTTGCGGCCGGATGGAAAGCCTGTGCCGGGCGTGGCGCCTTCCGCCAAGCAGGAGGGCAGGCATGTTGCGGCAACCATCAAGGCGCGGCTCGCCGGCGATATGGCGCCGCGTCCGTTCCGCTATCGGCATGACGGCGATCTCGCAACGATCGGCAAGCGGGCCGCGGCCATCGATTTCGGCTGGATCAAGCTCACCGGCCGGCTCGCCTGGTGGCTTTGGGGCATCGCCCACATTTACTTCCTGATCGATTTTCGCAACCGGCTCGCGGTTTCGCTTAGCTGGCTATGGATATATTTTACCGGGCAGCGCAGCGCGCGGCTGATCACTCAGGGCGGCGACGACAAGAGCTGATTGGCTGCCACGCTGCTTTCATCGACGCGTCACCTTGTCGTGATCAACAGGTTTCCGACAGGCGTGGACTCGGAACGCCTTCGACGCCATGTTCGGCGCTCGGGGCAGGGGTTGTTGCGTTGTCGAACAGGAGGAAACAATGCCGCAACCGTTCGTCAATCGTCGCTCGTTCCTGGCCGGCGCCGCCGCCAGCGGGGCGCTGATCGTGCTGCACCCGTTTTCCGCCCGCGCCCAGGCCAATCAAGCGCATCTCAGGATCATGGAAACGACCGACATCCATGTGAACCTGCTCCCCTACGACTACTACGCCGACAAAGCGAACGATACGATGGGCCTATCGCGCACGGCCTCATTGATCGACGCCGTGCGCAAGGAAGCCACCAACGCCATGCTCATCGACAATGGCGACCTCTTGCAGGGCAATCCGATGGGCGACTACGTGGCCTACGAGAGGGGCATGAAGGACGGCGATCTGCATCCGGTCATGAAGGGCATGAACCTGCTCGGCTATGAATGCTCGACGCTCGGCAATCATGAGTTCAATTACGGCCTGTCTTTCATGGACAAAGTGCTGGCTGGCGCCAATTTCCCCTTCGTCTGCGCGAACCTGATCCGCGGCACCAGGCTTGCCACCAACCCGCGCGACGACAAGCTCTACCTCAAGCCGTATGTGATCCTCGACAAGAAGATCAAGGACGGCTCGGGCGCCGAACAGCCGGTCAGGATCGGCGTCATCGGCTTCGTGCCGCCGCAGATCATGGTCTGGGATCTGAAGAATCTCGAAGGCAAAGTGAAGACGCGCGACATCGTCGAGGCGGCCAGGGCCTGGGTGCCGCAGATCAGGGAGGAAGGCGCCGACATCGTCATTGCGCTCTCGCATTCGGGCATCGACGTCAAGCAGGGCGACATGATGGAGAACGCCTCGTTCTTTGTCGCCGGCGTCGAGGGCATCGACGCTGTCTTCACCGGCCATCAGCATCTCGTCTTCCCCGGCAAGAAGGATTTCCAGGCGCTTGAAGGCGTCGACACCGAGAGGGGCACGCTGCAGGGCAAGCCCGCGGTGATGGGCGGCTTCTGGGGCTCGCATATGGGCCTGATCGACCTGTTGCTGGAGCGCGACGGCTCGAAATGGCGGATCGTCTCGGCCACCTCCGAGGCGAGGCCGATCTATGAGCGCGCCGACAACAAGAACAACGCCAAGGTCGGCGACGACAAGCGCATCGTCGCGGCGCTGGCGCAGGATCACGAGGCGACGCTCGCCTATGTCCGCCGCCCCGTCGGCAAGACGTCCGCGCCGCTCTATTCCTATTTCGCCTTGGTCGCCGACGACCCGTCCGTGCAGATCGTCAATCAGGCGCAGAGCTGGTACCTCAAGGACATATTGAAGAGCACGCAATGGAAGGAGGTGCCGCTCTTGTCGGCGGCGGCACCGTTCAAGGCAGGCGGCCGCAACGGCGCCGACTATTATACCGACGTCCCGGTCGGCGACATCGCCATCAAGAATGTCGCCGACCTCTATCTCTATCCGAACACGGTGCGGGCGGTGGAAATCACCGGCGCGCAGGTGAAGGAATGGCTGGAGATGTCGGCCGGCATCTTCAACAAGATCGAACCGGGCAAAGCGGATCAGCCGCTGATCAACACCGACTTCCCCTCCTATAATTTCGACGTCATCGACGGCGTCACCTACAGGATCGACCTGTCGCAGTCGCCTAAATACGATTCGAAGGGCGGCATCGCCAACGCCGGCTCCAGCCGCATCGTCGATCTGAAGTTCGACGGAAAACCGATTGATCCGGCTGCGAAATTCGTCGTCGCCACCAACAACTATCGGGCGGGCGGCGGCGGCAATTTCCCCGAGATCAACGCCTCGAAGATCATCTACGAGGCTCCCGACACCAATCGCGACGTGATCGTGCGCTACGTTATCAGCGAGGGCACGATCAACCCGTCGGCTGACGGCAACTGGTCGTTCGCGCCGCTGGCCGGAACCAGCGTCGTCTTCGAGACCGGACCCAGGGCGAAGGATTTCATCGATCAGGTCAAGTCGCTGAAGATCGAACCCGCGGGCGAGGGCGAGGCGGGATTTGCCAAATACCGCATCACGCTTTGAAGTTGCGGCAGGGCCCGTTGTGAGACGCGCGCGCTAACATGGGCGCTCTTCGTCATTGTGTTCAGCTGAGTTCTTGGGCGAGCCCGATGAGAAGCCCTTCAGGTCCGCGGATATAGCAGAGCCGATACACGTCTTTATACTGGACTACTTCGCCGACGAGCTGCGCGCCGCGCTTGCGGAGCCTTTCGAGCGTATCATCGACGTCGTCCACGGCGAACATGACGCGGAGGTAGCCTAAGGCGTTCACCGGGGCGTTGCGGTGATCCGCGACGGTAGGCGGCGCGAGGAAGCGGGAGAGCTCGAGCCGGCCGTGGCCGTCCGGCGTGCGCATCATCGCAATCTCGACGCGCTGATCGCCCAGTCCAGTGACCCGTCCAGCCCATTCTCCTTCGATCGTGGCCCGCCCTTCGAGCTCAAGGCCGAGCTCGCAAAAGAAATCAATCGTCTGTTCGAGGTCATCGACGACGATCCCTACGTTGTCCATCCGTTTGAGCGCCATGTGTCCAATCTCCCATGTATCCCCAGCCCACCGAATTCGCATCAAATCGCGGAGGAGTAACCTGAAAGCGTAAAAACCGTGACTTCTGACAATTGCAGCCAAGGCGCTCTGGTTCCGTCCGGCGACATGCGCTAGCTTCAGCCATGCGTTATGTGATCGTCATCGTCGCCATCACCTTCTTCCTGATCTGGGACGGCCTCTACAACCACGGCTACTATCTCGATGCGACCGTCAGGGAGATGTCGCGCATCGTACGCTACGTCACCGGCGCGGCCTGAGGCCCGACGCTGCCGCCTCGACGGCAGGCGCGACATCGTTGCCGGTTGACGCGACGGCCTTGCTCCCACAAAACGCGCTCATCCGTCGATCAAGGAGGGCTGGATTGATCCGGCACATCGTTTTCTTCAGCGTACGGCGCAAGGAGGATGTGGAGGCCGTACGGTCAGGCCTGCAGGCGCTGGGCAATATCCCTCATTCGAAGCATTTCGAGGTCACGCTCAACACCAAGGTCGACCTGTTCTCCAACGCGATCGACGTTGTCGTCTATGCCGAGTTCGAAGACGAGGCGGCGCTGGCCGCCTATAAGGCGCATCCGATCTATGCGGAGACGACCAGCAAGGTGAAGCCGTTGCGTGAGCTGCGCTATTCGGCCGACGTCGTTGCCGCCGCCTGAGCCAAAGGCAATCCGCTCCATCGATGCCTTGAACGTCGGGCCTTGAACCGATTTCCGGAATGGGGCACACCGCGCCGGTATGATCGAAACTTCGACACACCCGCTCGACCATCTCGTTCTGCCCACGCGAAGCCTCGAGATCGCAAGGCTGCGCCTTTCGTCGCTCGGCTTTGTCGTCGCGCCGACCGGCATCCATCCGTTCGGAACCGAAAACGCCTGCGTCTTTTTCGCTGACGGCACCTATCTGGAGCCGCTGGCCGTCGGTGATGAAAAAACGGCCGATCGGGCGATAGGTGAAGGCAACGTCTTCGTCGCGCGCGACCGCCTTTACCGCAGCAGGCTTGGCGACGAGGGCTTCTCCGCAGTCGTGTTCGGAACCGCCGATGCCGATGCCGACCAAGCACGCTATGTCGAAGCAGGGCTGTCTGCCGGCAACATGCTGGGCTTTTCGCGCGCCTTCACCGACACCACGGGCAAAAGCGACACGGCATCGTTCAAACTGGCGTTCGTGGCCGACAGCAAGGCAACGGACGCATTCCTATTCGCCTGCCAACGCATCAATGCGCTGAAGATCGACCGTACGGCACTGCAGGCGCATGCCAATGGGGTGACCGGCATCATCGAGATCGTCGCGGTCAGCGACAGGCCTTCGAGCCAGGCCAGGTTGCTGTCGACCGCCGCCGGCCGGGACGCGAACGACGGTGACAAGGTTCGATTGCCCAACGCGACTTTGACCGTTCTGACGCCCGACGCTTTTGCCTCGCGCTTTGGTGTATCGGCAGGGAACCCCTCGGATCTCCGATTCGCGGCCATCATCTTTGCGGTTCGCAGCATTCCCGCCGCCACCCGGCTACTTGCGGCCAACGCGATCGAACACGACATGAGCGGCGACGAGATCGTCGTGCCGCCGACGCCCGGTCAGGGCGCAGCCTTCATCTTTCGGGAGATCCCATGAGCGAGCCCCTGGCGCCCAATGCATCGGTAACCGTCGGCAAGGTCGTCTTCGCCAACAATGCGCCCTTGTCGCTGATCGCCGGCCCCTGCCAGCTCGAATCGCGCCAGCACGCCTTCGACATGGCCGGCGCGCTAAAGGAACTGACCGAGCGGCTGGGCATAGGGCTCGTCTACAAGACGAGCTACGACAAGGCGAACCGCACCTCGCTGTCGGCGACGCGCGGCGCCGGCCTCGAGGCGGCGATGCCCATCTTCGACGACCTGCGCAAGGCCTTCTCCATCCCGGTGTTGACAGATGTCCACACCGAGGAGCAATGCGCGATCGTTGCGCCGCATGTCGACGTCCTGCAGATACCGGCTTTCCTTTCGCGCCAGACCGACATGCTTGTCGCCGCGGCGCGGACGGGCAAGATCGTCAACGTGAAGAAGGGCCAGTTCCTGGCCCCGTGGGACATGAAGAACGTCGTCGCCAAGATCACCGGTTCCGGCAACGCCAACGTGCTGGTCACCGAGCGCGGCGCGTCTTTCGGGTACAATACGCTGGTGTCGGACATGCGCGCTCTGCCGATCATGGCGGAGATCGGCGCGCCGGTGATTTTCGACGCCACCCATTCCGTGCAGCAGCCGGGCGGGCAGGGCGGCTCCTCCGGCGGCGAACGGCGCTTCGTCGCGACGCTGGCTTGCGCTGCCGTCGCCGTTGGCGTTGCCGGGGTCTTCATCGAGACCCACCATGATCCGGACAACTCGACCTCTTCCGACGGCCCCAACATGGTGCCCCTCAAGGACATGCCGGCCTTACTTGAAAAGCTGATGGCGTTCGACCACGTCGCCAAGGGGCGCTGATAGCGGTATCCTGCTGACTCCTGCGCCGGTTTGTGGTTGCAATTGGCCGGCTGTACGCTCTCCCCGCGCAACTGAGCGCCTTGGCAGGAGGAAGCCATGTCCGTCGCCGTGTCACCGAGATCACATCGTCGTCCAACAAAGGCTTTCAGGACGCGATCGAGAAGGGCATTGCGCGCGCGGCAAAGACCCTGAAGAACGTCGAAGGCGCCTGGATCCAGGACCAGAAGATCGTGGTCGAGAACGGCAAGATCTCCGCCCCCTATCGGGTCAACATGAAGGTGACGTTCATCCTCACCGACCAGCATCAGGCGCCAGCGGAAAAGTCTGGAACCTTCGTTCGCTCCCCTCATTGTCAAAACAGGCATTCAACCTGAGAGGAGCACCACAATGACCACCCCGTCTGGGCACACCGAAGCCATTGCCGCCTCGCGCGTCATCGGCACGTCGGTCTACAACACCGAGGGCAGCAGCATCGGCAGCGTCGAGGACGTCATGCTCGACAAGATGTCGAACGGCATCATGTTCGCCGTCATCGGCTTCGGCGGTTTCCTCGGCATGGGCGAGAAATATCACGCCATCCCATGGGCTAGCCTCGACTATGACGCGGACAAGGGCGGCTACGTCGTGCCTTTCACCAAGGATCAGCTCAAGGCGGCGCCCGCGTACTCGATCAAGGAATTGACCGGCGCCGACGGCGAAGCGGCACGCGATGCGTCGTTCGAATACTACCACGTAGCGCCTTACTGGCATTGACGGCGAGCGGCGAATTGGAATCGGAGGCCCCCGGAAAAATCCGGGGGCCTCCGCGTTTCTGGACCTCTACTCGGCCGCGCGGAGGGTAGAAAGCTCCATCGAGCTTTGCTGGGGTTTCTGACTGTCGCACGAAGTCAGGAATGCCGCCGCGATCAGGAACAAACTCACGATACCGCTCAACTGGGACATGGCGAAACTCCTCCTGTTTCGCCCCGCGCGAACCCGATCATAGTTCAGAAGGGCCGGTCATGCGCATGACTTATGATGACAGAAATTTGCGCTTCGTGAATCATGGCGCCGGCAATATTTGCGGGCGGTCCGATTGCCTTTTGCGGTGCTTTGGCTAAGAGGGGCGCGACGCTTCAATCGATCAATCGGGGACATCGCAATGACCGCCATCATCGACATTGTCGGGCGTGAAATCCTGGACAGCCGTGGAAATCCGACCGTCGAGGTCGACGTGGTGCTGGAAGACGGCTCGATGGGCCGCGCCGCGGTGCCGTCGGGCGCCTCGACCGGCGCGCACGAGGCGGTCGAGCTGCGCGACGGCGGGCCGCGCTATCTCGGCAAGGGCGTCGAGCGGGCGGTCGAGGCGGTCAACGGCGAGCTGTTCGAGGCGATCGGCGGCATGGAGGCCGAGAACCAGATCCATATCGACCAGACGATGATCGAGCTCGACGGCACGGCGAACAAGAGCCGCCTCGGCGCCAACGCCATCCTCGGCGTGTCGCTGGCGGTCGCCAAGGCCGCAGCGGAGGCCGCCGGCCTGCCGGTCTACCGCTATGTCGGCGGCACCAAGGCGCACATCCTGCCGGTGCCGATGATGAACATCATCAATGGCGGCGCCCATGCCGACAATCCGATCGACTTCCAGGAATTCATGATCCTGCCGGTCGGCGCACCGACGCTGCGCGACGGCGTGCGCTGGGGCTCGGAGATCTTTCACACGCTGCGCAAAAAGCTGAAGGACGCCGGCCACAACACCAATGTCGGCGATGAGGGCGGCTTCGCCCCCAACCTTAAGAGCGCGCCGGCGGCGCTCGACTTCATCATGGAATCGATCGAGAAAGCCGGCTTCAAGCCGGGCGAGGATGTGGCGCTTGGTCTCGACTGCGCCGCCACCGAGTTCTTCAAGGACGGCAACTACGTCTATGAGGGCGAGAAGAAGACCCGCGATCCGAAGACGCAGGCCAAATACCTTGCCAAGCTCGCTTCCGACTACCCGATCATCACCATCGAGGATGGCCTTGCCGAGGACGACTGGGAAGGCTGGAAGATACTCACCGACCTGATCGGCAAGAAGGTTCAGCTCGTCGGCGACGATCTCTTCGTCACCAACACGGCGCGGCTGCGCGACGGCATCCGCATGGGCGTCGCCAATTCCATCCTGGTCAAGGTCAACCAGATCGGCTCGCTGACCGAAACGCTCGACGCCGTCGAAACCGCGCACAAGGCGGGCTATACCGCCGTCATGTCGCACCGCTCGGGCGAGACCGAGGATTCGACCATTGCCGACCTCGCGGTCGCGACCAATTGCGGACAGATCAAAACCGGCTCGCTGTCGCGCTCGGACCGCATGGCCAAGTACAACCAGCTCATCCGCATCGAAGAGGAGCTCGGCAAGCAGGCGCGCTATGCCGGCAAGTCGGTGGTCAAGGGCTGATCCAAGCTCGTTCCGAACCAGCAAAAGGGCGGGTCATCCCGCCCTTTTTTGTTTCTGCGAACCTCGCGCCCGACCGTCGGTAACCCCCCATTAAGCACAATTGGGCGAAAAGAGAGATGATGGCCGCTTGCGTTCGCGGCAGCGAGGGTTTCGGGTCATGTGGACACGTCAGCACAAGCAGAGAAACACCGGCAGGCTGATCATTCCGTCACTCTGCGTGCTGTTCCTGGCCTATTTCGGCTTCCATGCCTATCACGGCGAGTTCGGCATCTATTCCAAATATCGGCTGCAGGCCCAGGCCGCCGAACTGCAGGCCCAGCTCGACACCGTCAAGGCGCGCCGGGTCGACTTGGAACGTCGTGTCCAGCTCATGCATGAAGGCACGCTGGAAAAGGACATGCTTGACGAGCAGGCCCGAAAGGCGCTCAATCTGTCCCAGCCCGACGAAATCATCATAATGCTGCCCGCGCCTGCGAAATAACCGGATTTCGGTTAATCGTATTTATTTGCAATGATTCTAACCGCTTAGATGCATGCCAGCCATGCATTTTTCAGCATAGCGCAATGCATCCTTGCGTGTTAGCCTCGCTCAAATCGGTGGGGAGACGGTCGCTCTCCCTGAATGTCCGCGAAGAGACGCCAACAGGGAGTGATGCATGGCCACCGCCGCCAGAAAAGCGCCTGCCAAGTCCAAATCCAGATCCGACGGCAAATCGTCGGTCCTTTCCACCCCCAAGCCGGTCGAATTCACCAAGGAAGAAGAGCTTTCCGCCTATAGGCACATGCTGCTCATCCGCCGCTTCGAGGAGAAGGCCGGCCAGCTCTATGGCATGGGCTTCATCGGCGGCTTCTGCCACCTCTACATCGGCCAGGAGGCCGTCGTCACCGGCATGAAAATGGCGCTGGTCGAGGGCGACCAGATGATCACCGCCTATCGCGACCACGGCCACATGCTGGCGATGGAACTGTCGCCGCGCGGCGTCATGGCCGAGCTCACGGGACGCCGCGGCGGCCTGTCGAAGGGCAAGGGCGGCTCCATGCACATGTTCTCCAAGGAGAAGCATTTCTACGGCGGCCACGGCATCGTCGGCGCGCAGGTGTCGCTAGGCACCGGTCTCGCCTTCGCCAACCGCTACCGCGACAACAAGAATGTCTCGCTGACCTATTTCGGCGACGGCGCCGCCAACCAGGGCCAGGTCTACGAAAGCTTCAACATGGCCTCGCTGTGGAAGCTGCCGGTGATCTACATCATCGAGAACAACCGTTACGCCATGGGTACGTCCGTCTCGCGCTCATCGGCCGAGACCGACTTCTCCAACCGCGGCGCCTCGTTCAAGATCCCCGGCATCCAGGTCGACGGCATGGACGTCCGCGCCGTCAAGGCGGCCGGCGACGTCGCCGCCGAATGGTGCCGCGCCGGCAACGGCCCGCTGATCCTCGAAATGCAGACCTATCGCTATCGCGGCCACTCGATGTCCGACCCGGCGAAATACCGCTCCAAGGAGGAAGTGCAGAAGATGCGCTCCGAGCATGATCCGATCGAGCAGGTGAGGGTGCGGCTGCTCGACAAGAAATGGGCGAGCGAGGACGAGCTCAAGGCCATCGACAAGGAGGTTCGCGACGTCGTCGCCGATGCCGCCGAATTCGCCCAGAACGACGCCGAGCCGGATCCGTCCGAGCTCTGGACCGACGTGCTGCTTTAAGGGGAGGGCAAGGACATGCCGATCGAAATTCTCATGCCCGCGCTCTCGCCGACGATGGAAGAGGGCAATCTTTCCAAGTGGTTGAAGAACGAAGGCGACAAGGTCGTCGCCGGTGACGTGATCGCCGAGATCGAGACCGACAAGGCGACGATGGAAGTCGAGGCCGTGGATGAAGGCACGCTCGCCAAGATCGTGGTTCCTGCCGGCACCGAAGGCGTCAAGGTCAACGCGGTGATCGCCGTGCTTGCGGTCGACGGTGAAGACGTCGACAAGGCCGGCGAAGGCATCGGCGAAGAGCCTGCCAAGGCTGAGACCGCCGCAGCGCCGGCGCCTGCTGCGCGGGAAGAGGCTCCCGCCAAGCCGCAGCCCGTCGCCGCCGCGCCGAAGGCCGAGATTGCCGCCGACCCCGACATTCCCGCCGGTACCGGGATGGTGTCGACCACGGTGCGCGAAGCGCTCCGCGACGCGATGGCCGAAGAGATGCGCCGCGACGGCGACGTCTTCGTCATGGGCGAGGAAGTCGCCGAGTACCAGGGCGCCTACAAGATCACCCAAGGCCTGCTGCAGGAATTCGGGCCGCGGCGCGTGGTCGACACACCGATCACCGAACATGGCTTTGCCGGCGTCGGCGTCGGGGCAGCGATGGCCGGCCTGAAGCCGATCGTCGAGTTCATGACCTTCAACTTCGCCATGCAGGCGATCGACCAGATCATCAACTCGGCCGCCAAGACGCTCTATATGTCCGGCGGCCAGATGGGCGCGCCGATCGTGTTCCGCGGCCCGAACGGCGCAGCCGCCCGCGTCGCCGCCCAGCACTCGCAGTGTTATGCCGCCTGGTACAGCCATATCCCCGGCCTGAAGGTGGTGATGCCTTACACGGCGGCCGACGCCAAGGGCCTGCTCAAGGCGGCGATCAGGGATCCGAACCCGGTCATCTTCCTCGAGAACGAAATCCTCTACGGTCAGTCCTTCGACGTGCCGAAGCTCGACGATTTCGTGCTGCCGATCGGCAAGGCGCGTGTCCACAAGCAGGGCAAGGACGTCACCATCGTCTCCTTCGGCATCGGCATGACCTACGCGGTCAAGGCGGAAGCCGAGCTGCGCGGCATGGGCATCGACGCCGAGATCATCGATTTGCGAACCGTCCGTCCGCTCGACTTCGACACGATCATCGCCTCGGTGAAGAAGACCAACCGTCTCGTGGTGGTGGAGGAAGGCTTCCCGCAGAGCTCGGTCGGCGATCACGTCGCCAACCAAGTGTCGCAACGCGCCTTCGACTTCCTCGATGCGCCGGTGATCACCATTGCCGGCAAGGACGTGCCGATGCCCTATGCGGCGAACCTCGAGAAGCTGGCGCTGCCCAATGTCGGCGAGGTCGTCGAGGCAGTCAAAGCCGTCACCTATCGATAAGGAACGACGCCGATGCCGTCCTTCTGGATCTTGGCCGCGGTCATCGTTCCCACCGTCGGGGTTGCTTTTCTGGTGCGCTCCATGACGGGCAAGTTCGATGCGATCCTGCTGATGCTCAGCGGTATCGCTTCGCTTGTTCTCGCAATTGTCGCGACCGGCTCTGCCCAAGTCGACCAGACGGGCGGCATGATGAGCCTGGAAATGACCAAAAGCAGTTTCCACTTCGGCGTCCTGCCGCCGGTCTTCATCGTCGCCACGCTGACGGTCATGCGCGGCCTGTTCAAATTCATTCAGGAGTGAGCGATGCCAATCAACATCACCATGCCGGCCCTGTCGCCCACGATGGAAGAGGGCAATCTCGCCAAGTGGCTGGTCAAGGAAGGTGACAAGGTTTCGCCCGGCGACGTGATCGCGGAGATCGAGACCGACAAGGCGACGATGGAAGTCGAGGCCGTCGATGAAGGCACCGTCGCCAAGCTCGTCGTTCCGGCCGGAACCGAAGGCGTCAAGGTCAACGCCGTGATCGCTATCCTGGCCGGTGAAGGCGAGGATGCCAGTGCGGCTGCAAAAGCCGACGGCGGGGCCACACCCAAGGCGGAAGCGCCGAAGACCGAGGCTCCCAAGGAAGCGCCGAAGCCGGCAGCCGCGACGCCCGTGCCGGCGAAGGCCGAGCCCGCTCCGGTCGCCAACGGCCATGCCGGCGGCGAGCGCGTGTTCGCATCGCCGCTTGCCCGCCGCATCGCCAAGGATGCCGGCGTCGACGTGGCGGCGCTCAGCGGTTCCGGTCCGCACGGCCGCGTGGTGAAGGCCGACGTCGAGGCGGCGATCGCTTCCGGCGGCGCCAAGGCGGCGCCTGCCGCCAAGGCTCCTGCGGCTGCGCCGGCCGCTCCGGCCCCCGCGGCAAAGCCGATGTCGGACGATCAGGTGCTGAAGCACTTCGCCGAGGGCTCCTACGAGCTCGTGCCGCACGACAATATGCGCAAGACCATCGCGCGCCGCCTGGTCGAGGCCAAGAGCACCATCCCGCATTTCTACCTGACGCTCGACTGCGAGCTCGACGCGCTCTTGGCGCTGCGCACGCAGCTCAATGCCGCGGCGCCGATGAAGAAGACCGAGAAGGGCGAGATTCCCGCCTACAAGCTCTCGGTCAACGACATGGTGATCAAGGCGATGGCCATGGCGCTGATGGCGGTGCCGGACGCCAACGCCTCCTGGACCGACAACGCCATGGTCAAGCACAAGCACGCCGATGTCGGCGTCGCCGTGTCGATCCCCGGCGGCCTGATCACGCCGATCATCCGCCATGCCGACGAAAAGACGCTGTCCACCATCTCCAACGAGATGAAGGACCTCGCCAGCCGCGCCCGCAGCCGCAAGCTGAAACCCGAGGAATACCAGGGCGGTACGACCGCCGTGTCCAATCTCGGCATGTTTGGCGTCAAGGACTTCGCCGCCGTCATCAACCCGCCGCACGCGACGATCCTCGCGGTGGGCGCGGGCGAGGAGCGCGCGGTGGTGAAGAAAGGTGAGATCAAGATCGCCACCGTGATGTCGGTCACGCTATCCACCGATCACCGCGCCGTCGACGGCGCGCTCGGCGCTGAATTGCTCGGCGCCTTCAAGCGCATGATCGAAAACCCGATGGGCATGCTGGTCTAGGAGGGGAAAAGGCGGTGCGGAAAATCTTCACCGGCCTTTTCGCCTTCATCGTTTCCGATCCCGCTGGCGAGCTGGTCGCACGCCGGCGCGTCAGATGCTCGTGGTCAGATTTCGACAGAGTTGGGGCAACCGCATGAAGACAATCCTCTGCTATGGCGACTCGCTGACTTGGGGCTATGACGCCGCCAGCCTCGGCCGCCACGCGCTGGAAGATCGCTGGCCGAGTGTGCTGAAGGCAGCACTGGGCGACGGCATTGAGGTCATTGCCGAGGGATTGAACGGCCGCACGACCGCCTTCGACGATCACCTGGCCGGAGCCGACCGGAATGGGGCGAGGACGCTGCCGACGATCCTCACGACGCACGCGCCGCTCGACCTGGTCATCTTCATGCTCGGCGCCAACGACATGAAGCCCTGGATCCACGGTAATCCCGTCGCCGCCAAGCAGGGCATGCAGCGCCTGGTCGATATCGTGCGCGGCCACGACTATCCGTTCGACTGGTCGGCGCCGCAAATCCTGATTGTTGCGCCGCCGACTGTCACCCGCACCGACAATGCCGAGTTCAAGGAAATGTTCGCCGGCGGCGACGATGCCTCGAAGCGGCTGGCGCCGCAATATTCGACACTTGCCGACGAGGCCGGCTGTGGCTTCTTCGATGCCGGCAGCGTGGCGACGACCACGCCGCTCGACGGTGTCCATCTCGATGCGGAAAACACGCGCCGGATAGGCCAGTCGCTGGCCCCGCTCGTGCGTGTGATGCTCTCACTCTAACCCCGAGAAAGATCAGGGAGAAAAACCCGTGGCTGAGAACTACGACGTCATCATCATCGGCTCAGGCCCCGGCGGCTATGTCACTGCGGTGCGCTCCGCCCAACTCGGCTTCAAGACGGCGATCGTCGAGCGCGAGCATCTCGGCGGCATTTGTCTCAACTGGGGCTGCATCCCGACCAAGGCGCTGCTGCGCTCGGCCGAGATCATGCACTATTCGGATCATCTCAAGGATTACGGCCTGAAGCTCGACGGCAAGGTCAGCCCCGATACGGCCGCCGTCGTCGACCGTTCGCGCAAGGTCTCGCTCAGGCTGAATGGCGGCGTCGCCTTCCTGATGAAGAAGAACAAGGTCGACGTTATCTGGGGCGAGGCGAAACTCACAAAGCCGGGTGAGATCGTGGTGTCCAAGACAGCCAAGAAGCCGATGGAGCCGCAGCCGCCGGTGCCGAAAGGTGTCAAGGGCGAGGGCACCTACGCCGCCAAGCACATCATCCTGGCGACCGGCGCCAGGCCGCGCGCGCTGCCCGGCATCGAGCCGGACGGCAAGCTGATCTGGACCTATTTCGAGGCGATGGTGCCGAAGGAGATGCCGAAGTCCCTGCTGGTGATGGGCTCGGGCGCCATCGGCATCGAGTTCGCGTCCTTCTATCGCACCATGGGTGCCGAGGTGACGGTGGTCGAATTGCTGCCGGCGGTGATGCCGGTCGAGGATGCCGAGGTCTCGAAATTCGCGCAGAAGCAGTTCGAGAAGCAGGGCATGAAGATCCTGCTCGAAGCCAAGGTGACCAAGGTCGAGAAGGGCGCCAACTCGGTCACCGCGCATGTCGAGATGAAGGACGGCAAGGTCGAGAAGATCACCGCCGACCGCATGATCTCGGCCGTCGGCGTGCAAGGCAACATCGAGAACCTCGGCCTCGAGACGCTCGGCGTGAAGACGGAGCGCGGCTGCGTCGTGGTCGACGGCTACGGCAAGACGAACGTGCCCGGCATCTACGCCATCGGCGATGTGGCGGGGCCGCCGATGCTTGCGCACAAGGCCGAGCACGAGGGCGTGGTCTGCGTTGAAAAGATCGCCAATTTCCCTGGCGTGCACGCCATCGACAAGCTGAAGATCCCCGGCTGCACCTATTGCAGCCCGCAGGTCGCATCGGTCGGCCTCACCGAAGCCAAGGCCAAAGCCGAAGGCAAGGACATTCGCGTCGGCCGTTTCCAGTTCGGCGCCAACGGCAAGGCCATCGCGCTTGGCGAGGACCAGGGCTTCATCAAGACCATCTTCGACAAGAAGACCGGCCAGCTGCTCGGCGCGCATATGATCGGCGCCGAGGTGACCGAGCTCATCCAGGGCTTCGTCGTGGCGATGAACCTGGAGACCACCGAGGAAGAGCTGATGCACACGATCTTCCCGCATCCGACACTGTCGGAGATGATGAAGGAAAGCGTGCTCGACGCCTATGGCCGTGCTTTGAACGCATGATAAATCGCAAATCGATGATAGATTGGCTGCGCGAGACTCATACTCGGCAGCCGGAGAATCCTGACGGCAAGGCCGCTCATATCCGGATGCACGTCCAACTGGCACAGGAGGAGTTGGCAGATGCACTTGAATGGCGTCGGCTGGATTGCAGCCATCATCATCGGAGGTCTGGCGGGCTGGCTCGCCGAGATGGTCATGAAGAGCAATACCGGCATCTTCATGAACATTATCATGGGTATCGTCGGCGCGGTGGTGCTGAACGCGATCCTGCAGGCTCTCAACATCCAGTCATTCGGCGTCGGCTGGGTGGCCTATCTCATCACCGGCTTCATCGGCGCCTGCCTGCTGATCTTTGTCGGCCGGCTGGTGAGGCGCTGAGCACCAGCGAAATCCGTTATGCGAAAATGGCCGTGGCGGCATGCGCCGGCGCGGCCTTTTTCTTTGCTCCGAAAAGTCCTAGATGACGCAGACAGGCGGCCGCGACGCCGGCGGCCGCGAAGGGTTTGAGATGGTCACTGTTCTCGACACGATCGCCAATGCGCCGCGCCCGCGGCATCCTGAAAAGGCGCACAGGCCGGACCAGGAAGTGCTGCGCAAGCCGGACTGGATTCGCGTCAGGGCACCGGTTTCCAAGGGTTATGCCGAAACGCGCGAGATCGTGAAGTCGAACAAGCTGGTGACGGTGTGCGAGGAGGCTGGCTGCCCGAACATCGGCGAATGCTGGGACAAGAAGCACGCCACCTTCATGATCATGGGCGAGATCTGCACGCGCGCCTGCGCCTTCTGCAACGTCGCCACCGGCATCCCGACCGCGCTCGATCCGGATGAGCCGGCGCGTGTCGCCCACGCGGTCAAGCAGATGGGCCTCAGCCATGTCGTCATCACCTCGGTCGACCGCGACGATCTTGACGACGGCGGAGCGCAGCATTTTGCCGACGTCATCCATGCCATCCGCGTGGCCGCCCCTTCGACGACGATCGAGATCCTGACGCCCGACTTCCTGCGCAAGGATGGCGCGCTGGAGATCGTCGTTGAGGCCAAGCCCGACGTCTTCAACCACAATCTCGAAACCGTGCCGTCGAACTACCTGACGGTACGGCCGGGCGCCCGTTATTTCCACTCGATCCGGCTGCTGCAGCGCGTCAAAGAACTCGATCCGTCGATCTTCACCAAGTCCGGCATCATGGTCGGTCTGGGCGAGGAACGGAACGAAGTGCTGCAGCTCATGGACGACCTGCGTTCGGCCAATGTCGACTTCATGACCATCGGCCAGTATCTGCAGCCCTCGAAGAAGCACCATCCGGTGATCCGCTTCATCACGCCGGACGAATTCAAGTCCTACGAGACGATCGGCAAGACGAAGGGTTTCCTGCTGGTTGCGTCGAGCCCGCTGACGCGCTCCTCGCATCACGCCGGCGAGGATTTCGCCAGGTTGCGCGCGGCGCGCGAGGCCCAGCTCGAAAAAGCCAGCTGACCGGTTAGATGCCGAAATTCGAAGCCACCCGCCGCGTTGCCTACACGCCGGAACAGATGTTCGCGCTGGTGGCGGATATCGAGGCCTATCCGCAATTCCTGCCGCTCTGCGAGGCACTGGCCGTGCGCTCTCGCAAGGAGCGCGATGGCCGCACCATCCTCGTCGCCGACATGAGCATCGGCTACAAGGCGATCCGCGAGACTTTTACGACGCAGGTTCTGCTTAAGCCCGACGAGAACGCCATCGACGTAAAATACATCGACGGCCCGTTCAAATATCTCAGCAATATCTGGCGCTTCGACCCGGCCGACAATGGCTGCGAAGTGCATTTCTTCATCGACTACGAATTCAAGAGCCGCATCCTCGGCGCGCTGATGGGCACGATGTTCGACCGTGCCTTCCGCATGTTCTCCGAAGCATTCGAAAAACGGGCGAACGTGATCTACGGCACAAAACCTGCCTGATCCTTACCTCGCCTGATCTTCACCAACCGCGCGAAGTCCGAGTTGCAGCGCATGCCGCACCGTCTCGTGGCGGATGAATTCGCGGCCCTTATGCGCAAACAGCTGGCGCTCGGCGATAACCGGCTGTCCGGCAAGTGCTATCCCGAACCAGACGAGACCGACCGGCTTTTCCGCCGAGCCGCCGCTCGGACCGGCAATGCCGGTGACAGCCAGCGAGAGGCTGGCGCGCGAATGCGTTAGTGCGCCGGTTGCCATTTCGAGCACCGTCTCGCGCGAAACGGCGCCATAGGCGTCGAGCGTCGCGGCGGAGACGCCGAGCATCTCCATCTTGGCTTCGTTGGAATAGGTGATGAAGCCGCGGTCGACCACGGCGGAAGAGCCGGCAATGTCGGTGAGCGCCGCAATGATCATGCCGCCGGTGCAGCTTTCGGCCGTGGCCAGCATGATGCCGCGCTGCTGGCAGGCCTGGAGCAGGGCGATTGCGAGTTCGGCGTTGCTCATCAGGCAACCTCACGATTGCGTTGAATCAGTTTAAGAGCTGATTGGGCGTTGGTCCCGCGCCACCGTGACGA